>JAFMJX010000044.1 GCA_017853235.1 Chitinophagaceae bacterium
TGTATTTTCAATCACCACAATGGCATCATCTACGATAATACCCAAACCAAATAGTAATGCAAACAATACCATGAAGTTTAAAGTGATATGTCCACCTACTACTAAATCACCTGCAGGTAAAAATACAAATGCAACAAACATACTAAGTGGAACCGATAATGCCACAAAGAAGGCATTGGTCACACCCATAAAGAACATGAGCACAATTAATACCAGTATAAAACCAATTACAATAGAGTTCACTAATTCATTGAAAGAACTTTTGGTACGAATACTTTGATCTCCCGAAATCACTGCTTTCACATCTGTAGGAATGGTATTTCCTTTTGCTTCTTCAACAATTGCTTTCACAGCATCCGAAGTAGCAATTAAGTTTTCACCATTACGTTTAATGATGTTTAAAGTCAATACGTTTTTGCCATCTAAGCGCGCATAACTTTCATTATTTTTTACGGTGTCTCTAATGTTAGCGACATCTCTTAAATAAATAGGAGCACCATTGCTGTTCCGAACAATAATGTTTGCAATATCATTAGCTGTTTTTAATTGACCTTTTAATTGAAGGTTACGATTCATATTTCCAACTTCCAATAAACCACCAGATAAATCTAAATTTTCTCTTTGAATTGCAAATGTGATATCATCAAAAGTAATACCAGCACTTTGCATGCGGTAGTTGTCAATATTAATTTGAAATTCTCTTTCAGGAGCACCTACTAAATCCACTCTGTTAATTTGAGGAACGCTTTCTAATTTGTCTTTTAAATCGTCGGCATATTTTTTTAATTGTACCAAACTGTAGTTACCACTTAAGTTGACATACATGATGGGTTGTTCACTAAAATTAATTTCAATGACACGTGGTTCCTGTGTTAAGTCGGTGGGTAAATCAGCTTTTGCTTTATCAACTGCATCTTTCACTTTTTGTAAAGCGATATCTGGTTTCACATCTGTGCTAAACTCAATAGTAATTGCCGAAAAATCTTGTTGAGACACAGAAGAAAACTTATTAATCTTTACACCACTGATGCTTTTAATTTGCTTTTCAAGGGGTCTGGTGACTAAGTTTTCAATATCCTTAGGGGAGTTACCTACATATACAGTTTGTACAAACATAGTAGGGATTACAATCTCTGGAAATTGTTCCTTAGGCAAGGTTAAAAATTGATAAATACCACCTAAGCTAATAAACAACATCACCAAATAGATAGATGTTTTATTGGTAATACTCCAAGAAGTAGGTTTAAACTCCTTGAACTTTTCTTTTATTTTATTCATTGTCGACATATAAAAATCTTTATTTAATTATTTAACAGAGGTAGTAATATTTTGACCATCAAAAATGGACTGATACCCTTCGGTGATAATACTTTCACCTACTGCAAGGCCAGATAATACTTCAATGTTATTACCATAAAATTCACCCACTGTTACCAATTTTTTACGAGCCACTAACTTTCCTTTTTCATTTACTGCAACATAAATGAACTTTCCTTTTTCATCGTTTTGTAATAAGTTGATAGGAATGCTAATGGCGTTTGCTTTTTCGTAATCTTTAATTTTTACTTGAGCCATTTGATTGGGGCGTAAAGTATTATCGGTAGGTAATTTAGATTCAATAAAAAAGCTACGCGATAATGGATCAATTACTTTACCCACTACATTTACTTTGGTTGCAATTGTTTTTTGAAGATCTGAAAAAGTTAAAATCAAATCGGTGCCTACTTTTACTTTACCTGCATAGTTTTCTGGAATTTGTGTAGTTACTTTTAAGTGTTGTGTGTTTACAATCTTAATTTGACCAGGTCCCATAAACATTTCACCAACTCTTACGTTTACATCTTCAGCCACTCCATCCACATCACTATAAATACTAGTATAGGCCAATTGATCACGAACAATACCCAACTGCTCAGTAGCAGCTTTTAATTGGCTAGCCAATGATTCTGCATTGGTTTTTGCAGTCATCAATTGAATTTCGCTTCCAATATTTTGTTCCCATAAATTCTTTTGTTTTTCATACACCGATTTTGCTAAAGCGGCTTGAGATTTTAAGGTTTCAATATTTTGAGCTGCTGCGGCTGCGCTTTGTTTGATTAAACTATTATCCAATTGCAATAACAATTGACCTTTTTTTACAATGTCCCCTCTTTTAACATAGATAGCTCTTACTTGACCTCCACCAGCACGAGGTGTTACATAGGAAACACTTTCAGATTCTACTTTACCTTGTAATTCAATATAGTGTGTGAAAGATTCTGTAGCTACTGGCTTTACAGCAACAAAAATTTCTTTTACAGCTTCGGCACCACCCATTTTTTGGATTTCTGATTCTAGGGTAGCAATTTTTGCATTCAAGTCCAAAGCTTGTTTTTTCAAATCAGCTAATGCTGTTTTTTTAGCTTCTACTGGATTACTGTTTCCACCCCCACAGGCAATGGACAATAAAATCAAAGTGCTGGATACTAAGTAGGATATATATTTCATATTGTTTGTTTTAAAATTTGTAGTGTGTTAAAATGATTTAGTTAATTATAATTTTCCAGTTGCTTTTAATAAATCCACTTTTGCAATTAAGGCAGTGTATAAAGCATTCATATAATTGTTTTGAGCACTCACTAAATCGGCTTGTGCAGCAGAAATTTCAGTATTAGAACCTGTTCCAGCTTCAAACTTCTTTTTAGTTTGTTGATACACATTTTCAGCTAATTGCATATTTTTTTTCTGAAATTGAACCGTTGCCACCGAGGACATATAGTTTAATTTGGCTTGTGTGATTTCGTTGTCAATGTTATTTTTCAAACCTTCCATTTGGTTTTCAATTTGCCTTAACTCAATTTTTGTACGTTTAATTCTGGCATCTGTAGCAAAACCATTAAATATAGGTAAGCTTAAGTTTAAGCTGATTAATTGAGTTTCAAACCAATTACCGCCTTCAAAAAAATCAAACTTAGTACGTTGCGCATTTTTAGAAAAAGCACCAGACATATTTAAAGTTGGAAGATTACTTAATTGATAACGTTTTACATTGTATTGGGTTAATTTTTTTACAGTTCCTAAATATTGATAATCTTTTCTAAGATTGTACTCAAAATCATTCTCTGTTAAAATATCATTGTTTAAGCTTTGTTCATTAATCACATCAGTTAAGGATAAACTGTCTTTAACTGGCATACCCATTAACATTTTTAAACCCATAAATCCAATAGCAACACTATTTGTTGCTTTTAATTTTTCGGTTTGTAAATTATTTAATTGCACATTTACTTTGTCTACATCTAATTTTTCAGCAAAACCATTTTTATACATAATTTCAGCATCGTGCGCCAACTTGGTTAAACGATCAATATTAGCATCTAAAATATTTAATTGAGTTTTACTAGCTGATAATTGATAGTATATTTTGTAAATATTGGCTTTGATATTTTCTTCGGTCAATGCTACATTTTTACGTTGCATTTCCAAGGAAGTAGCTCTTGCTTGTAAGGCAATAAACACTTGACCATCAAATAATAATTGTTGAAAATTAGCTCCATAATTAGCATTGAATTTTGTTCCAAACTGAACTGGAATATAAGTTCCAGCAGGTTGTCCAAAAAATTGACCTGGCAATAATGAAGTAGGAATTTTTGTATAATCAGTTCCGCCAATATTGGTATTCACTGTAGGGAATGCTGCTGCGCCAATTTCACGGTTGGTTTGAACTTGGGCTTCCACTTGAAGTAGTGCATTTTTTACTTGCACATTATTTTTTTGTGCAAAAGCAACGCAATCTTCTAACGAAAATGCGTGTATTGTTTTGGGGGCTTCTTGTGCCATTACTTGCAACATCAACATTAAGCTGCTAAAAAGTAAAATGGTTGATTTCATAATTGTGTTATTTATATACTTGCTTTAATTTTTTCTTGTTTGTATTGTTCCATAAGTCTTACTCCTTCGGTAGTCATAACTCCATAAATAAAATTTTCAATGATTTGAAAATTGACATTTCCAATATCAAATTTGTTTTGAGGGAATACATGCGTGTCAAAGGGAACAAATAAAGTGGCCAATCTATATTTAGATAATATTTCAATATCAATATTGTTTCTGTACACGCCTTGCTCAATGCCTTTGATCAAATTGGTTTTGATAATCGAAAGCATGAATTCATTTTTAAACTGTTCAATTTTTAAAAATGCTTCAGGGTAGTATTTTGCTAATTCGGACATGGCCAATGGGTTCATGCTCTTAAACATGGCTTGCATTTCTTCTAGCATTAAGAAAATTTCATGCACCGAATTTTCGGCCTCCTTTTGAGCTTTGGTATGCTTGTACACATGTTCTTCAAGCGCCACTTCCACTACCGCTTTCACTAAATTGTCTTTGTCCTTGTAAAATTGATAGATGGTTTTTTTGCTGATCCCAAGTTGTGTCGCCAGATCGTCCATGGTCACATGCTTGACGCCATGTATAAGCATCAAATCCCTTGCCTTCCATAGTATTCTGTTTTCCATTTACTTTATTTGAGGGCGCAAAACTACGGAAACTAAAATAGTTTTCAAAGTTTCTAAGGTTAATTATATAATATTATGTTGAATGGTAAAATTGTATGAAATTTGGGCCTAAATCATGTTAAAATGCCCAGTTTAAGGCAAAAAGTCATCCAAAAACGTATTTTAAGCACTTTTGCTCAATGGTTTTTCCAGGGGGTAGTGGTGTTGGCACCCATTGGAGTTACTATTTGGGTGATAGTGAGTTTATTTAATTGGGTTGACAATTTTTTGCCTAACCTCCTTAATTTTTTATTCCCCGTTCAATTTGCATCAGTAAATGGTCAAATTCCCAAAGTCACAGGACTGGGTTTTATAGTGGCGTTAACTTTAGTGGTTTTAGTAGGTTGGCTGTCTTCCTTATTTTTTGTAGAAAGGTTGGTGGCAGTGTTTGATAAAATATTAGAGAAAACGCCTGGAGTAAAAATAATTTATTCTGTTGTGAAGGATTTTTTAGAAGCTTTTGCAGGGAATAAGAAAAAATTTGATCAACCCGTTTTGGTGAATGTAGATGCGAATGAAGTGTGGCGTGTAGGATTTATTACACAACAAAACACGGAACATTTTGGATTGAAAGATTACGTGACAGTATATGTGCCACATTCTTATGCGATATCTGGTATTACTTATATAGTGCCACCCGAAAGAATAAAAAAATTACCAAAAGGGGTGCATGCTGCAGAAGCAATGAAGTATGTCGTTTCAGGAGGAGTGACTACGGTGGAAGAATAATGTTCATTTTATAATTACATAAATGCAATTACATAATTTTAATTCGGGTCCTTCTATTTTACCACAGGAAGTGTTAGAACAAGCAGCTGCCTCGATTCATAATTTTAATCATACAGGATTATCTATTTTAGAAATAGGACATCGTACAAGTTGGTTTGTGGATGTTGTCACCGAAGCACAACAAACGATAAAAAGATTAATGGGCTTAGGCGATGATTACGAAGTTTTATTTTTACAAGGGGGTGCTACTATGCAGTTTATGCAAGTACCCATGAATTTATTAGATGAAAATGGATTAGCTGCCATTTGTGATAACGGAGTATGGGGTAATAAGGCAGTAAAAGAAGCCAGTATTTTTGGACCTGTTAAAGTAGTGTCAGACACTTCCAATCAAAAACATACGTACTTAAATAAGCAGTTAGAAATTCCTGCTAACGCGACTTATTTACATATTACAACAAACAATACAGTGGAGGGAACTCAATGGCATCAATACCCACAGACGAATGCCTTGTTGGTAGGTGATATGAGTTCGGATATATTTTGTCGACCCACTGCTTTTGAAAAATTTGATTTAATTTATGCAGGTGCTCAAAAAAATATGGGTGCTGCTGGTGTAACCATAGTGGTTGTAAAAAAAGAAATCTTAGGAAAAGTGAATCGCAAAATTCCTGCGATATTAGATTATCAAAAACATATTGAAGCAGGTTCTTTATTAAATACGCCACCTGTTTTTTCCATCTATGTGAGCTTATTAACTTTAAGATGGATAGAACAACAAGGTGGATTAGTTGAAATGGGAAAACGCAATCAAGAAAAAGCAAATTTATTATACCATACGATAGATAGTACGCCTACATTTTATTGTCCAATAGCTGTTGAGGACCGCAGTATCATGAATGCCGTTTTCTTTTTAACCAACCCCGAACATGAAGCACCATTTTTAGAACTTTGTAAAAAACATGGAATGATAGGTGTGAAAGGATATCGAACAGTGGGTGGTATTAGAGTTAGTATGTACAATGCACTTCCTTTATCAAGTGTGCAAGCATTTTGCGATTTGATGAAACAGTTTGCAGCATCACATGCTTAAAATTTGGTGCGCTAGGAAAAAATGATCAATAAAAGTTCCTAAGAAAAATCTATTTTCAAGAACTATTGAATTTTTGAAATTAAACCTCTCTAATCACATTTTATTTTCGTAAAAAAGAACGATATTTGCGCCCATGGCAAAAATTAGTCCTTTTAAAGCAGTTCGTCCTCAGCCCCAATTGGCGAAACAAGTAGCTAGCAAACCTTACGATGTTTTAAATAGTGCAGAAGCAAAAGCAGAAGCAGTAGGCAATGCTTATTCATTTTTACATATTACTAAAAGTGAAATTGATTTACCTGAGACGACCGATATTCACAGCAAGGAAGTATATGAGTTAGCCTATAATAATTTGCATGCATTTTTACAACGAGATGTATTGTTTACAGAATCAAAACCCTGTTATTATATCTATCAACTTATTATGGAGGGCAGAGCACAAACTGGTTTAGTGTGTGTGAGTAGCATTGATGATTATAATAATGATATTATAAAGAAACATGAATTTACGCGACCCGAAAAGGAGTTGGACCGCATCAATCATATTAAAACAACAGGTGCTCAAACAGGAAATGTATTTTTAGCGTATCGCAATCAAGCATCTATAGATACTTTAATAGATAAGTGGAAAACTACTAAAAATGCGGTGTATGATTTTACTGCCGAAGATGGCATACAGCATACAGTGTGGGCAGTGAGCGATGAATCTACCATTGATCAAATCACACAAATATTTGCCACCCAAGTTCCTTGTACCTATATTGCCGATGGACATCATCGTGCAGCTTCAGCAGCAAAAGTGTTGGTGGCATTAAATGAAGAAGCCGTTACAAAACCAGGCGATGAGGTAAAAAAAATCTCCCCGTATTTTTTAACTACTTTATTTCCATCCAATCAATTACAAATCATGGATTACAACCGTGTAGTAAAAGATTTGAATGGACATAGTGTTCAAGATTTTATACAAGCTTTACAAAACGATTTTACAATTACTCCACAAGAGAGTGCTGTAAAGCCAACTTTGTTGCATCAGTTTGGAATGTATCTTGATAAAAAATGGTATGCACTTACTGCAAAGGAAGGCACGTATACACATGATCCAATTGGTGTGTTAGATGTGACTATTTTACAAAATAATATTTTAGGAAAACTATTAGGTATTCATGATCAACGAACTGACAAACGAATAGATTTTGTGGGCGGAATTCGTGGATTGAGTGAATTAGAAAAACGTGTAGATAGTGGTGAGATGACGATTGCTTTTAGTTTATTTCCTGTAACAATAGATCAACTCTTTAATATTGCAGATGCGGGTGAGGTGATGCCTCCTAAGAGCACCTGGTTTGAACCTAAATTGCGCGATGGCTTATTAACGCACTTAATTCATGGTTAACCAGAAAAAAATAAAATAAAAGCAATCATTTAATTTTTGTTTAAAAAGGGAATGAAAAGAGCCCCCAATAATCCATCAATTTTAAATAAAATATTCAAAACCAACCCCTAAGGTTGGTTTTTTTAATGATCTGAATTCTTTTTTTTCTGCCTCGTTTTTTGTACTTTGTTACACAATTTGCTTGCTATATGGAAATAAAAAGACTCTTCGATTGTATCGAACATCAATTAAATCATTTTCCTCAAGAAGATATGCTAGCTGCCAAAGAAAATGGCGTTTGGCGTAAGTATTCTACACAGGAAGTGGCCCAAAATGTAAATGAGTTGAGTGCGGGTTTATTAAGCCTGGGTTTGTCAGCACATAATTTTACTCCCGAAGGATCGGATAAAATTGCGGTGATAAGTACCAATCGCCCTGAGTGGTTGTTTGCGGATATGGCAGCACAACAATTAGGATTAATTTGGGTACCGGTGTATCCTACGACCAATCCTTTGGAACTTACTTTTATTTTAAACGACGCATCAGTACAATATATATTCGCAAGTAATCAAGAATTATATGATAAAGTAATGTCTATTAAGGACAAAGTGGATTGTTTAAAAGATATTTATACATTTGATAAAATACCTGGAGCCAAACATTGGACCGAATTAAAATCAAAGGATGAAAATTTATTACAGCAAGTAAATCAAATCAAAAAAACCGTTCCTGTTGAACAAGTTCTTACATTTATTTATACTTCAGGAACTACTGGCACTCCAAAGGGGGTGATGTTAACACACAAGAGTGTGTATTATAATATACAATGCGGAAAAAAACATTTTCCTTTTCAAGATGAGCCTACACAAAAAGTGTTAAGCTTTTTACCACTCAATCATATTTTTGAAAAAGTAGCTTCCTATATTTATATGTATAGTGGCATGAGTATTTATTATGCCGAAAGCTTAGAAACCATTGGAGACAACTTAAAAGAAATTCATCCAGATGGTTTTTCAACGGTACCTAGATTATTGGAAAAAGTGTTTGAAAAAATTATGATCACTGGTGAATCATTAACAGGGATCAAACGAAAATTATTTTTTTGGGCAGTGGGATTGGGAGAAAAATATGATAATTTAATTCCAGGTTCATGGTGGTATCGCTTTCAATTAAAGCTGGCTAATAAAATTATATTTGTGAAATGGCGAGAAGCATTAGGAGGCAATGTTAAATTCATTGTGACAGGAGGTGCAGCTTGTCAAGTTAAATTATTACGCATATTCAATGCAGCGCAAATCCCAGTATATGAAGGGTATGGTCCTACCGAAAACAGTCCTATCATAAGTATTAATAGTAAAAATCCGGGAGGCACTAAGTATGGAACGGTAGGTGGCGTGATTGATGGTGTGCAATATAAGCTAGAACCCGATGGGGAAATTTGTGTAGCAGGACCAAGTGTGATGTTGGGTTATTACAAACGTCCCGATTTAACAGCCGAAACTATTATTGATGGCTGGTTGCATACAGGAGATATTGGAGAAATCATTGATGGTAAATTTTTAAAAATCACTGATCGTAAAAAAGAGTTGTTTAAAACCAGTGGTGGAAAATATGTAGCACCGCAACCTATTGAAAACAAAATGAAGGAAAGTCCTTTTGTAGAACAAATTATGTTGATTGGTGATAACAAAAGGTTTGTTAGTGCATTAATTGTACCTTCTTTTGCAAAATTAAAGGAGTGGGCAAAAACACATGGCATACAATACACTTCCAACGAGGAAATGATTAAAAATTCAATGGTATTAACAATGTTTGAAAGTATAGTGAGTGAGTATAATACTTTATTTAATCAAGTGGAACAAGTTAAAAAGTTTGCTTTACTCCCACGTGAATGGACTATTGATAAAGGAGAAATGACACCTAAATTAAGTATGAAGCGTAAAGTGGTGTTAGCCAACTTTGAAAAAGAAATAGAAGCGATGTATACGTAGTTGAAAAGATTATCAATAGACAACTATTTTATTTTTTTTATTAAATAGTTCTAAGTGTTTAGTTAGATTGACTTGAACCTGTTGTAATTATGAAAAAATTTCAAATATTTTTTTTCAGTACTGTTTGTTTTTTGTTAGCGATGCAACCTTTGCGTGCGCAACAAATAAACCCTATTAAGCAAAATAACCCTACGCAACAAAATCCTTATTTTAATTACGCAGGAAAATTAATTATAGTAGGCGGTGGAAATATGCCCGATTCTCTATTTACTTTTTTCGCTCAATATTGTGGAGGCAAGGACCAGCCTGTAGTATATATCCCTACAGCTACAAGTGATGAAAAATACATTCAGGAGGGCGGACACTTGGTTAAATTTACTTCGAGAGGATTTACGAACCTATCAACCATACATACCCGCAATAAAAAAGAAGCGGATGATCCTAAGAATATTGAATTAATTCGCAAAGCAAAGGGCATCTTTTTTGGAGGCGGAGACCAGGCTTTATTAACAGCGGCTTATGGGGGCACCAAATTATATGATGAATTCTTAGCATTTTTAAAAAGAGGTGGCGTGATAATGGGTACTTCGGCAGGAGCTACTATCATGGGATCCTTATTGGTAGGGGGCGATGCGCGCAATGACCTCACTAAAAAATACGATTTTGAACCTGCTTTTTCCTTTGTGCAACATGTAGCCATTGATCAACATGTGTTGGCACGTAACCGACAATTTGATTTAATTCCAGTGATTGAATATTATCCTACTAATATAGGAGTGGCTATAGATGAGTCTACTGCTATTATAGTGGATGCACAACAATTTAAAGTGATTGGAGCATCTTATGCATTATTATTTGATCCTAAGGATTGGGAACAACAAAAAAAGGAATGGGGCAGAGTGATCAAACCTTTTAAGATGATGGCAGCAGGCGATTGTTTTAATTGGAACACTAGGAAGATAACCCCTTAAATTTTTCTTGAATCACCGCTTGAACTTCCTTGCCTTGAATTTTACTTTCTAGCCAAGAAATAATATCTAAGTACATAAATGCGCGACTTTCTAATTTATTTTTTTCTAAAGGTTTTAGCATTTTTAATAAGTCGGTAAATGCTTTTTTAATATCTACATTTTTGTTGACCAAACTATTTTCGGCACCACCTTGTTGAATAGAAGTTCTTAAGAAATTAAATAATATTTCTTCTACTGTACTTAAATTTTTCATTTTATACATAAATCGGTATACCGACTTAGATAAATAACTTACCACTTCCATATTGCCTAATTCATAATGCGCAATTAAATGTAATAAACGCGCATAACATTGTATATCGTCCCGCAAATTTACTTTCCAATTAATAATACGATTTAAATAATCAATGGCTCTAGCAGGCTGGCCTGCTCCAAAGTATAAACAAGCAATTTTATAATAAAATACCAAAACGCGATGACTGTCTAGGTATAAATCAATTTCTTTCAACTTGGCTTCCATGCTGGGTATCATGGCAAGTCCTTCGCTAAAACTACCTTCTAAAAAGTGCTTATTAATTTTAGCAATGTATAAGTAAATAAAGGATTGAATTAAATTGTTTTTATTATTTAAAACAATGGGCGTGTTGCTAAAATTTTCAAGAATCAAAATAGTTTCTTGT
>JAFMJX010000289.1 GCA_017853235.1 Chitinophagaceae bacterium
ATTGAAGTCCTTTAATGGAAGATGAAATGCGGGCTGTTACTGTAGCGCTTGATTGAACTAAACCGTCCACGATATTTTTATCTACCCAAGCAATTGGCTGACCAATAAAAGGGAAGATGATTTTTTTAGTCATAAACAAATACACTTCATCGATATAAAACTTTTTATAAGCGGACTTGTATATTATCCCCCAAGCTGAAGCTAATTGATCAGGCTTTTGATTTTGATTTTTATATAAATATGCAGCAAATGAAATAGCGATGATGGTTAAGCTAACTGGAGCTAATGAAAATAGTAAGTCGGTATGTGTTTCAAGAGCTACTCCATCAGAAGTGACAAAGGATGCAAAGGGAATCATACCTACTCCAACAGCGCAAATAGATAAAATTACCAACGGTATTTTCATGCTCCAAGTGCCTTCGCCATGGTGGTCATCATGGTGCGTGGCTTCCTTGCTCCAGAAAATAGAAAAGTATAAGCGGAACATATAAAATGAAGTCATTGCAGCTGTAAATAGTGCTACGCCATAAATTATTTTATTGGAGTGAAAAGCTGCCATTAAAATTTCTTCCTTACTAAAAAATCCAGCGAAAGGAGGGATTCCAGCAATAGCTAAACAAGCAATTAAGAAAGACAAATGGGTAATAGGCATTAATTTTCTTAACCCACCCATATCTTTCATTTCATTGCTGTGCACCATATGAATCACTGCACCTGCTCCTAAGAATAATAAACTTTTAAAGAAAGCATGAGTAAATAAATGAAACATAGAAGCCATATATCCTAAACCTTCCTCGCCTCCTAGTTTAGAAATTCCCAATGCAAACATCATGTATCCAATTTGAGACATGGTAGAATATGCAAGGACTCTTTTAATATCCGTTTGAGTACATGCAATTACAGCTGCTAAAAATGCCGAAAAAGCACCCACATAGGTTACGATAGTTAAGGAACTTGGGTCCATTGAAAAAATGGGAAACAATCTTGCCACTAAATAAACCCCTGCAACCACCATAGTAGCTGCATGTATTAATGCAGAAACAGGGGTTGGACCTTCCATAGCATCAGGTAACCAAATATGCAATGGGAACATGGCTGATTTACCTGCGCCTCCCATAAATACTAAGGTTAATCCCCAGGTTAACATGGATGCTCCTAAAAAACTGGCACTAGTCATGTTTACAAATTCGGGAGAAGTGGATAAAGTTAATTTTTGAATTAACAATCCTATGTCTAAAGTGCCACCGTAAAAACCTAAAATTAAAATACCCATTAAAAAACCTAGATCGGCAAAACGAGTAACTATGAATGCTTTTTTAGCAGCAGCTACAGCAGATGGCTTGCTAAAGTAATATCCAATTAATAGGAACGAAGAGGCGCCCACTAATTCCCAGAAAATATATACTTGGAATATATTGACAGATAAAATTAATCCCAACATAGAAAAAGTAAATAGTGATAAGAAAGCATAATAAGTGGCAAATCGCTCTTCCCCTTTCATATATCCTAAGCTAAATACATGTACCATTAAGGAAACGGAAGTTACGACCACCAACATCATTACTGAAATAGGATCTATCACGATACCCATATCTATTGAAACGCTTGGTGAAAAGGATAACCAGGTATATTGTAATGCAATTATTTTTTGAAATACACCATTCACTTTGCCGTCCACAAAAAAGTAATGGTAGGCAGTATTAAACGATAATACGGCAGCAGCCAAAAGAGATGCAGTGCCTATTATTCCAGCAGATGTTTTGAAATATTTACGTCCAAAAATTCCCAATACTACAAATGTGATAAGAGGAAGTAGTGGAATCCATAAAACGTATGCGTAATTTGACATAATATTAATATTTCATTTCAGTAGCATTGTCCACGTCTATGGATTGATGGCTACGATATAAGTTAATGATGATGGCGATTGCTACTGCGGCCTCGGCTGCTGCAATAGTGATAATGAATAAAGAAAAGAACAAACCATTTAATTTCTCAGGAAATAAATACTTGTTAAACGCAACAAAATTAATGTTAACGCTATTTAGCATTAATTCAATTGCCATTAACATTGTAATCATGTTACGTCTTGTAAATAAGCCATACATGCCAATGAAAAACAGGCCGGTGCTGACTAGTAAAATGGGTATTAATGGTCCTTGGCTCATATTTCTATAGTTTTTTCGGGGCGTTTTAGGGCAATAATGATACATCCAATCATGGCTGCTAATAATAACATGCTAATAACTTCGAAGGGTAATATATATCCATGTTCGGTAGTACTTAACATTTCACGACCAATTTGATCTACTGTAACAGTAAATAATTTTCCAGGATTTTCGCCCCAGCTGTAATGAGTGATGATATTAGCAGTAAATAAAAATCCAAACAATGCAGCTCCTATGGACGCTAACATTTTTCCAATGCTAGGGGCAGGCATTTCTTTGCCCGATTGTTGTGTCAAGAAAATTGAAAAAATGATTAATACTACAATGCCACCTACATATACTACTATTTGTATGG
>JAFMJX010000290.1 GCA_017853235.1 Chitinophagaceae bacterium
TCTAATATTTTTATAAACAACTCTTTAATAGTATTATCGTAAATACTATCTCTGTCTATATATCCTATAATGTTGAACTTGGAAAGTCGATTGAAAAATATATTAATTGGAATATCGCTTATGATTACTATATTGCTAGAAATCATATTAGATTCCACTAACTGCATGGAATAAGAATCAAATGAATTAATGTAAATAAAATTTAAAAAATCATTATCATACTGAATACTAGAAAAATCTATTTGTTCTTTATTTGAAAATGAATGTATTTTAGTGTAAGGTAATGCCTCTTTTATTAAACTGCTTATGGATTTAATACCTATAAAATTGTCATAAATTAAAACGTTTTGAAACTTAAGCATTAGCTATCTATTGTATTATACTCAAATTAGTCTTATTAATGCTACATTAAATAATTTTAGTTGATTATTAATGTAGTATTATAACTACAAAGACGGCAAATTAGAAAATAAAGAATTAAAATCGTCCAAAGACAATTAAACTACAGGTTGTTAGTAGCGTGTTCTGGCAATTATTTAAATAAATGTGATTTCACCTAAAATTTGACTATCGTATATGATATGCCCCCAATTATAATATTAATATAATAACTTGTAGAACAAATACTATAACCTTAGTCCAAATAATGCACTTAAATTTGGATGATGAAGATTTATATTGAGTTTTAACATATTCACCCAAGTTAAATATGTATCAAATTGTATCCTTTATTTCTTTTATAAAATTTTTGATTTACAATCACATCCGATTCAATGATCAAAGATTTTATAAAATAGGTTGTGCTAAATCAAGTGCTTTTGCATTAAAAATATTTTACAATATAAATAATATTTTAAAATTAGATAATTTACAAAGTAGATTTCAATATCGCCCCTTATCAAATTTAAAGTACGCCAAAATTACTATTGATCGTTCGCTTTATTTTCTAGAAGATTGTATTGAATTTTCAAAAGAAGAACAACTCATATATAAAAATGAGAAATTAAAAAACGAAATTCATAATGCAAGAAATGTTATAAATAAACTTTATATAAATATTGATGAGTCAATCTTGTCTCTAAAATCATCAGAAAACGTAGCATTGGGCATTAAGTTAAAAAGAAATGAAATTTTGCAAAAAAAAGAAGAACCATTAGCTAATATTATATACTGGAGAAAGCCGCAGCATTGGAATTACTATTCTAATCTCAATTCAAGGATAAATATTAGGATTACTTTAAAAAATAACGAATTAAAAATTATCAGAAGATTGAAATAAATAAAGATTTCTATGTATACTTTACAAATTGTAGAATTTCTTTGTAGTTCGAATTTAGCCTATTGTAGTTTTTTTTTGATTCATATTCTTAGAAGTTTACATGAAGAACTCTACAAATTCTACAATCCACTTTGTCATTAAACAATAGGTTTGCTTATTATATATTGAATTGATTATTCAATAATTATTAAATAAATAAACTTTTATAAAATGAGCTTAGACCCAAATGCAAAAAAGCCAATGGACAGATTATCCATTTTTATTGAATTTATTCAAACTAATCCAAGATCCTTCGAGAGAAGTATTAAAATCTCGAACGGTTATTTTGCTAAACAAAAAAAGAATGGATCGATAGGATCAAATATTCTTGAAAAAATTCATCATCATTATAAAATACTAGATATTAAATGGCTTTTGACTGGAGAAGGTCAAATGTTAAATAAAAAAAATTTAATTACCATTGAAGATCCTGAAATTGAATTAATGAAAAATAAAATTTTGATTTTAGAGCGAAATATGGAAGGAATTTCTTCTCAACTGAATTTACAGAGAGTAGCACAATAGTTGGATTACTATAAATTTTATTTTCCCCCAAAGTGAAATAGGTGTAGTTGTATATGGGCGTATTATTATAATACGCCCTTTTTTATTTTTGTAATGCTACCATTTAACGGAGTCAATTTTAAGATTGTTCAATGAATCCATGATCAGATTCATGTTACTTTTTTTATACTTTGCTTTAGGATCCCCTTTGTCATTATAATAATTTAAGTCCTCATCCTTGCGAGTGTAAATGATAAGTAGCCCAGAAGAAGAAGCGCCTCCAGAAATTAAAGCTCCCCCAGGTGGAAAGTATTTCACTAAAGCAATATCCTTGGGATATAGAAAAGCAAGAAAATCTGCATCAGTTTGTTGTTCATCTAAAAATAATTTAATGCCTGCATCATCTGTAAAAGTATTAACTCTACTTGACTTTAAATCATACCCTCCAAAAGGGGAAGGAGAAATTCTTAACCCAGGTATTTTTCCTTGTAAATAATCCATAATAGGAATACCCACATTTGGGGGTGGTTTTGTAATAAAATCCAATGCAACCACGTTCATCATGTTCGAAAATAAGCCTCTAGTATATCTTTTATTTACTATATTAACAGGTTTATCTAATTTTTTTTCTACAATAGCATCTTTCAATTTTGAACCTTGTAAAGTATCGTTATTATTTCCTTGCGAAAAAGATGGAAC
>JAFMJX010000291.1 GCA_017853235.1 Chitinophagaceae bacterium
GTGCGATGGCAATGGACCTTGGTGCTTTCACACCATTCTTTTACGCTTTTAGAGAACGTGAAATGATTACTGATATCATGGAAGATACTTGTGGCGCGAGATTAACTATGAACTATATTGTTCCAGGCGGTTTGATGTATGATATTCATCCTGACTTTCAAAAAAAGGTAAAGGCATTTATCACACAATTCAAATCTAAAGTAACTGAGTACGAGGATTTAGTAACCAATAATGTAATTTTTCAAAGTAGAACTAAAGGCATTGGAATTTTGACAGCCCAAGATGCTATCTCTTATGGATGCACCGGACCTGTGGCAAGAGCAAGTGGAGTTAATTGTGATATTCGAAAATTATTCCCTTATGAAGTGTATGATAAAGTGGAATTTGACGAAGTGATTGAAACTGC
The DNA here is from genome assembly GCA_017853235.1 of Chitinophagaceae bacterium. Lineage (GTDB taxonomy): Bacteria > Bacteroidota > Bacteroidia > Chitinophagales > Chitinophagaceae > Sediminibacterium. The sequence goes on from JAFMJX010000291.1 coordinate 407, forward strand.
TGGAGATTCATTTGCAAGATACATGGTGCGTGTGAAAGAAATGAACCAATCTATTCGCATTATTGAACAACTAATTGACAACATTCCTGAAGGTGATTTTGTTGGTAAAACAAAAAATGTTCTAAAACTTCCCAAAGGAGAATTTTATACAAGAGTAGAAACTGCAAGAGGTGAATTAGGCGTATATGTGGTAAGTGAGGGAGGAACCACTCCACATCGTATTAAATTTAGATCACCAGGATTTTCTAATCTTTCAGCTTTAAATCATATGGCAGCTGGAAGTAAAATTGGTGATTTAATGGCAACCATGGGAACATTGGATTTAGTCATACCAGATATTGATAGATAATTAAATGGATAATAAATAAGAGTCATCATTTTTTGATTGTAAAAAAATTATAGATACATGTTTAGTCTTGAAGGTTTAACAGCGATGATACAAAATTGGTTAAGTGCCAATTTTAATCCTACAATGGTGTTGGTGTTGCAATGTGTGATTGTCATATTATTATCTATTTCATTATTCGCTGTATTAGGGTTGGTACTTGTGCTTATGGAAAGAAAAGTTGCTGCTCATATACAAATTCGTTTAGGACCAAATCGTGTTGGACCTGGTGGTATGTTTCAAACAGTTGCAGATACATTAAAATTAATTATGAAGGAAGGCTTAACGCCTGATAAAGCCGATAAATTACTTTTTAATTTAGCCCCTTTTGTAGTGATGATGGTGGGTATGTTATTATTGGCGCCTATTGCTTTTGCCAAAAATTTTCAAATTTGGGATTTGAATATTGGGGTACTATATATTTCATCCATTTCTTCCTTATCTGTGATTGGAATTTTAATGGCAGGCTGGGCAAGTAATAACAAATATTCTTTGTTAGGCGCGATGAGAAGCGGAGCGCAAATAGTGAGTTATGAATTATCTGCAGGCTTTGCAGTTTTATCCATTATAGTTTTTACTGGAAGTTTGCAAATCACCGACATTATAAACTCTCAAGAAAATGGTTGGTGGTTATTTAAAGGGCATATACCTGCAATCATATCATTTGTGATTTTTATTATAGCAGTGACTGCCGAAACCAATCGAGCTCCTTTTGATTTAGCCGAAGCAGAATCTGAATTAACAGCTGGTTTTCATACCGAATATTCTGGAATGCGATTTGCTTTATTTTTTTTAGCAGAATATATTAACATATTTATTGTATGTGCAATTGGTGCTACTTTATTTTTAGGAGGATGGATGCCTTTGCACATTGGACATTGGGAAGGATTTAATCATTTAATGGATTATATCCCCTCATCAGTTTGGTTTATGGGAAAAACATTTTTCTTAATCTTCTTAATCATGTGGTTTAGATGGACCTTCCCTCGTTTAAGAGTAGATCAATTATTAAATTTAGAATGGAAATATTTGTTACCTATAAGTTTATTCAATTTATTACTAGCAACAGTAATAGCAATTTACGGGTGGCACTTTTAAAATAAGTATAAAATATGTTTATTAAAGATTACATATCGGATGTGTACAATGGCGTCACCTCTTTATTAAAGGGAATGCGTAAAACAGGCTGGTATTTTGTACATCCTAAAGAAATTATTACCGAACAATATCCAGACAACCGCGCTACCTTAAAATTGGCAGATCGTTTTAAAGGAGAAGTAGTCATGCCTCATGACGAAAACAATGAACATACTTGCACTGGTTGTACTGCTTGTGAATTAGCTTGTCCAAATGGAACGATTAAAGTGGTTACTAAATTTGAAACCACTCCCGAAGGCAAAAAGAAAAAAGCAATTGACGCTTTAGTATACCGATTAGAACTTTGCACCATGTGTAACTTATGTGTAGCAGCATGCCCAAGTGATGCCATCAGAATGGCGCCCACTTTTGAGCACAGTGTATTTGATCGCACTAAACTTACAAAAATACTCAATCAACCTGGATCTAAAATAAAGGAGGGAATAGAATAATGGATATATCAACAATCATATTTTATGCCATTGCTGCCTGTATATTAGGAGCTGGCATTTTAGCGGTCACCAGCACTAAAATTTTTAGAGCAGCAATTTATTTATTGTTTTCACTAGTAAGTATTGCAGCACTTTATT
>JAFMJX010000045.1 GCA_017853235.1 Chitinophagaceae bacterium
ATAGATTATGTTCAAAAAACTTTGGCTTCTGGTAAAGTAGTTCCAGGATATGGACATGCGGTATTAAGAAAAACAGATCCTCGTTTTACTGCACAAATGGAATTTGGTAAAAAACATTTACCAGATGATAAATTAGTGAATACGGTTTGGAAAATTTATGAAACGGTGCCACCCATTTTAGAATCATTAGGAAAAGTAAAAAATCCTTGGCCGAATGTGGATGCACATAGCGGTGCTTTATTAGTGCACTACGGAATTGTAGAATATGAATTTTATACGGTATTATTTGCAGTGAGTCGTGCTTTAGGTGTTTTGGCAAGTTTAACTTGGGATCGTGCTTTAGGCTTCCCATTAGAACGTCCCAAATCTGTCACCACAGAAGCCGTAAAGCTTTGGATCGATGGTAAAGGAGAAATTTAATTTTCATTAAAATAGCTCAGGGGAATGAGTCCCGATAAATCGGGATTGGTAGAGCGTCCCGAATGAAATTCGGGAAGGTCAGCCTAAATGGGGAATTAGCTCAGTTGGTAGAGCGTTTGCATGGCATGCAAGAGGTCAGCGGTTCGAACCCGCTATTCTCCACAAAGCCAGTCATTCAATGACTGGCTTTTATTTTTTGAGTTGTTCTAATAATGCGAAAATGCTCATGGTGCCCATGACTGCTACAACCAACCATCCCATGACTTCTATCCAAAGAGGGTATTTGAATTTCTTTAAAATTGGCAAACGGCGTCCAGCAATTAACATGATGGATAATGCGAAGGGCAAAATAAAACCATTCACTAGTCCTGCTAATAATAATAATTCTTTTGGTTTCCCTAAAAGCACAAACAAGGTCGTTGCAAGAATTATAAAAGCACTAATCATTATTCTTTCTTTTTGAATCCATTTAATTTGGAGGTGTTTTAAAAAAGAATAAGAAGTGTATGAAGCCCCTATGACAGATGATATTGCGGCACTCCAAAGTACTACTCCAAAAATGAATAAACCCCATCTTCCCCCCGCAGATTCAAAAACTGTAGCTGCTGGATTATTTTGATCTAAACGAATTCCTTGTGCAACAATTCCCACTGCTGCTAAAAATAAAATATAACGCATGAAGGAAGATATAACGATGCCAGTGGCCGCGCTTTTGGTAACAAACTTAATGTGTTCAGTTCCTGATATACCTGCATCTATTAATCTGTGGGCTCCTGAAAAAGTTATATAACCCCCTACAGTACCTCCTACAATAGTGACAATAGCAATAAGTGATATTTTTTCCGGAACAAAAGTATGATGCACTGCTTCTAATATAGGGGGATGTGCGGCATATACAATAAGTAAAGTGAGTCCAATTTTTACGATGCCTAATATTTTTGTGAGTTGGTCTAAAGTTTTTCCAATTTCCTCCACCCAAAAAATAATGATAGCAACGATGCCACTCAATATGGCTCCTTTAGCAAATGAAATACCAGTTAAAATATTTAAAGCTAAACCACAACCAGCAATATTTCCAATATTAAAAGCAAAGCCACCTAGCACTACTAATAAAGAAAGTAAATGGCCTAATCCAGGAAATAATTTATTGGCAATTTCTTGTGCACGCATGCCGCTTAAAGTTATAGCGCGCCAAATATTAATTTGTGCTCCAAAATCTAGTACAATAGAAATAATAATTACAAATCCAAAACTTGTGATAAGTTGTTCGGTATAAAATGAAGTTTGAGTTAAAAATCCTGGGCCAATGGAGGAGTTTGCCATTAAAAATGCTGCTCCCAAACTAAGTCCAGTAAATGATTTTAGGGGGCTAGGGGTATTTGATTTCAATCTTATTTTCTTTTAAACATGAATGAATGGCAGATGCAATAGGTAATGCATTTAATCCATCTCCGTGAATACAAATGGTATTTGCTTCAATTGGTATTTCATCACCTTGAATGGTATTGACTTTTTTTTCAAAGATCATTTTTAAAACCTGATTGCAGGCTTCTTTTTCGTCGTATATTAAGGCGTTGTCTAAATATCTGGGAGTCAGTTGTCCTGAATTTTGGTAAGTTCTGTCAGCAAATACTTCATTTGCAAAAGGTTGGCCATGTAAAATTGCTTGTTGAATGGTTTGACTGCCACTTAATCCATACACAATTAAATCGGGGTAAATGGCTTGTAATGTTTGAATATATATTTTACTCAGGTTTGTATCCTTAGCACAATCATTATATAATGCACCATGTAATTTGATATGATGTAATTTGGCACCCAAGGGCTGGGCTACTTTTTCAAAAATATAAAGTTGTTCAGCTACAATTTCGGCTAATTCTAATAAAGAAATCATTTGCGAAGTTCGTCCAAAATTCGCTCTATCATCATAGCTTGGATGCGCACCCACTGCAACATCATGCTTCATCGCTATTTCAATGGTGCGTTTCATGGTATCATCATCACCAGCATGAAAACCGCAAGCAATATTAGCACTGCTAATAAAGGGCATGAGTTCGTCTTCGTTGTGAAAACCTTCTCCCATATCACAGTTAATGTCAATGGTTTTTATCATATTGATGAAACTCATTTTGAACTTCTATATAGCTTTGTTGTGCAATTTCTGCGGACACGATATTCCAATAAAAGGGAGTGTCGTTTTTTAATTGCGCTAGCTTAGGTAAATCTAACAAAATTATTTGACCTATATTGGCATAGCCGCCAATGGTTTGATGATCAGCCATTAACACCATAATTTCTCCACTAGGCAATAGTTGCATGGTTCCTTTTGTCACTGCACTTGATAAATAAGTGGGAGGTTTTAGTAATGCTAATTTTTCGCCTTGTATTGCATAACCCATTCTATTACTTTTTAGGCTCGTACTAAAAGTTTTTTTGAGGAGTATTTGTATAGATGCGGGATCCAAATCATTCCAAGCTGGACCGGGTATAAATCGAATTGGACTAGGTTGAAATATATGTTTATAAATTCGTTGCAACCATTCATGGTGGATCGTGGGAAGACTAGAATTGTTTTTTTCAACTGAAAAATACATTCCAGTTTGAATACGCTCCAAAAAATAACTTTGACTTTTTAGCCAAGAGTTGCATTCTATTTTTCCTTTCACTGCGAGGTAGCAAATTTTACCTTGTATGGGTTGTAAAAACTGCAAGGTTTCATTTGCTTCTATGAAAATGGGGGTATTAAGTTCGACACTTTTTTCATTCACAACAGGAACAAAATTGGCGCCAGTGATGCAAATACAAACTGCTTCATTAAAAGAAAAAATACTTGCAGGGAAATGTATTTCAAAGACTACTTGTTCAAGGGGGTTGCCTAGTATTATATTCGCTAGTTGAGCTGATAAATAATCCATATAGCCACAAGGGGGTATTCCTATATGTTGAAATCCATATCGGCCTGCATCTTGCAGTGTATCAGCGACTCCTTTTTTAAGTATGTTCAATTGCATACTCATTTTGTTTGGTGAATTCCTTTAAACTAATTGGAAAAAATTGTACTTGATCTCCCATTTTAAATTTCGCATAAGGAGCCATCTCTTTGTTAAATATAGTTTTTGGAGTGCGTCCAATTATTTTCCATCCGCCTGGTGAATTCATGGGATAAATTCCTGTTTGTGCTCCTGCTATTCCAACACTACCGGCCATAACCAAAGGCCTTGGTGTGGCATGTCTTGGACTTTGAATGGCTTTATCTACTTTACCCATATAGGCAAATCCTGGTAAAAAACCAATACAGTATACTTGGTAAATTGGCTGACAGTGTTTTTGTATGATGTCTTCAATGCCAATGTTATTTTCTTTTGCAACTATAGCTAAATCGCTTCCTAAAGAAATATCATAACATACTGGTATTTGAATCACTTGTTGATGGGTTTCCTTTTTTTTCACCTCGTTGGTGTCTGCTAAAAATTCCTTTAATAGGGATTGGCCTAATTGCAATGGAATAGGATAAGGGGTTCCTTTCCAAGTCATCTTACCTAATTTATTAAGATCAAAAATAACTGTGAGCGTATGATAGGATGGAATACAGTCTTTGAAAAATAATAAATTTTGAGCCATAATGTATTGGTTCAAATGTTGTATTTGCTCGACAATGAATGGGTCAATTTTTTCAGGCAAGCAAAATTGAATGGCATGATCCCCCAATAGTTTTACTTTCCATTCCGTGTTATGTTGATGTTGCACCATAAGGATAAACTCCCTTAAAAATAGCATAAAACCCTTGTAAAAAGCTTATAATTTGATATATTCAATCTTGTATTGCATTTCGAAAAACAGACAACACAAAATGTATGAATCATCCTTCTCCTTTTCCTAATACGGGAAGCCCTTCAAATACCTATGATGCTATTGTGATTGGCTCTGGTATTAGTGGTGGATGGGCGGCCAAAGAATTGTGTGAAAAGGGATTGAAAACGCTTATTTTAGAGAGAGGGCAAGATGTGGTTCACATTAAAGATTATCCAACTGCCACCAAAAATCCTTGGGATTTTGCCCATAGAGGAACTAAAACCAATGCACTTAAAAATGGAAATCCAATTGTAAGTAAATGTTATGCATACAATGAGACCAGTGCACATTTTTTTGTTAAAGATCAGCAGCATCCTTATGAACAAGAAAAACCTTTTGATTGGATAAGGGGATATCAAGTAGGAGGAAAATCATTGCTTTGGGCCAGACAAACACAAAGATGGAGTCGCTATGATTTTGAAGGTCCTGCTAGAGATGGATTTGGTGCTTGGCCAATTGGGTATCATGATTTAGAGGCATGGTATACTTATGTTGAACTATTTGCTGGCATTAGTGGTAATTATGATCAACTTGATACATTGCCTGATGGCTCATTTTTACCAGCTTGGGAAATGAATAGTACGGAAAAAATAATGCAGTCTAAAATAAATCGAAAATTTAAAGACCGACATGTTATTCAAGGAAGATGTGCTCATTTAACTGTTCCACAACCAATACATATTCAACAAGGGCGACAAGCTTGTCAAGCAAGGTCACTATGTGAAAGAGGTTGCCCATTTGGAGGTTATTTTAGTTCCAATGCTGCGACGCTTCCTTGGGCCCAAAAAACTGGTAATTTGACATTAAAAACAAATGCGGTAGTGCACTCCATCATTTATGATGATAAAAGAGAAAAAGCGACAGGAGTAAGAGTGATAGACAGATTGACTAAAAAAGTAACAGAATATTTTTCAAAAATTATTTTTGTAAATGCATCCACTTTAAACACAAATTTGATTTTATTAAATTCCACATCAAGAAGATTTCCCAATGGTTTGGGAAACGATAGTGGAATGTTAGGAAAGTTCATTGCATTTCATAATTATAGAGGCAGTATTTTTGCGAATATAGACGGCCCTATGGATCAATATTATTATGGTAGGAGGCCTACCCAACCCATGATGCCTAATTTTAGAAATGTACATCATCAGGAAACTAATTTTTTGAGAGGTTATATGACTTTTTTTTCTGCAGGCAGAGGTAGGATACAAGCCAATGGAATTGGATCCAAATTTAAAGAAGAAAGTAGCGAGTTGGGTGGTTGGCATGTTTCAATGATGATGCAAGGGGAGACCATTCCAAAGAAAACAAATCATGTAAGATTAAGTGACGAAAAAAAAGATGATTGGGGTATCCCGCAACTTATCACTTCGGTAGCATATGATGAAAACGATGAAATATTATTGAAAGATTTTTTCAATACAGGATCTGAAATGTTAGCCGAAGCTGGTTGTAAAGATATTTTTACGTATGATTCGCATCAAGCGCCAGGATTAGATATTCATGAAATAGGGGGATGCAGAATGGGGAAGGATCCTCAAAATTCAATTTTAAACGAATGGAATCAAATGCATCAATGTAAGAATGTATTTGTCACTGATGGATCCTGTATGGTAAGCACAGGAACTCAGAATCCATCTTTAACTTTTATGGCTATTACAGCTAGAGCAGCTAATTTTGCGGTAGATGCTTTAAAAAAAGGAACATTATAGTATCATGAGACAATAAATGAAGAAAAAAAATAAATAACTAGAGATGAAAAAAATAATCACACTGTGTTTTTGGTTGCTGACAACTGTATTGCTGCATGCACAAAGTAATAAAGAGGCTGCAATGCATCAATTTGTAAGTAAGTTGATGTCAAAAATGACTCTACAGGAAAAGTTAGGGCAACTTAATTTACCTGCATCGAGTGATTTTGTAACAGGCCAAGTAAGTAGTTCAGACATTGCAAGTAAAGTGCTAGCAGGAAAAGTGGGAGGCGTGTTTAATATTAGATCTGTTTCAAAAATTAAAGAATTACAGCAAGTTGCTGTCACCCAAAGTAGATTAGGAATTCCTTTATTATTTGGAATGGATGTAATACATGGGTATCGTACTATTTTTCCAATTCCTTTGGGGATGTCTGCTACATGGGACATGTCATTAATCGAAAGAGCTGCTCGTATCGCAGCAAATGAAGCAAGCTCGGATGGCATCATGTGGACATTTTCACCAATGGTTGATTTAACGAGAGATCCAAGATGGGGTAGAAGTTCGGAAGGAAATGGAGAAGATGCATTTTTAAGTTCGGCCATCGCTAAAGCAATGGTACATGGATATCAAGGGGATGATTTGTCTAAAAACAATACCATCATGTCCTGTGTAAAACATTATGCTTTATATGGGGCTGCCGAAGGAGGTCGAGATTATAATACGACCGATATGAGCCGAATCAGAATGTACAACGAATACTTTCCGCCTTATAAAGCCGCGGTAGATGCTGGAGTGGGATCGGTTATGGTATCATTTAATGAAATTGATGGAGTACCTGCTTCAGGAAATAAATGGTTGGTGGACGATGTGTTACGCAAACAATGGAAGTTTAATGGTTTTGTTGTATCAGATTATACTGGTATTCCTGAAATGATGAATCATGGTGTGGGTGATTTTAAAACTGTAAATCAAAAGTCCTTAAATGCAGGGGTAGATATGGATATGGTAGGGGAAGGATTTTTAACCACACTTGCTCAATCCATGAAAGAAGGTTTAGTCACACAAGCACAAATTGATAAAGCATGTGAAAGAATTTTAGAAGCAAAATATAAATTAGGTTTGTTTGAAGATCCTTATAAATACTGTGATGAAAAAAGATCACAAGCAGAAGTATTTAAAGCAGCCAATCGTGCTGAAGCAAGGACGATTGCTTCGCAAAGTTTTGTGTTATTAAAAAATAAAAACGTTTTACCTATATCGAGTGGTAAAAAAATCGCTTTGGTTGGTCCTTTGGCTACCGCAAAAGAAAATATGACAGGAACCTGGAGTGTTGGGGCAGATAATACACAATCTATTACATTGTTGAATGGCTTAACAAAAGCGGTAGGAACCCAAGGCAAAGTGGTCTATGCGAAAGGCTCTAATTTAGAAGACGATATTGAATTAGAAAAAAGAGCTACCATGTTTGGAAAAGAAATTTTGCGTGATCAAAAAACAGCGGAGCAAATGATTCAAGAAGCATTAGCAGCAAGTGCTGAAGCAGATGTGATTGTGGCTGCTTTGGGAGAGGGTGCTGAAATGTCTGGTGAGAGTGCTTCCAGAAGTAATATAGATTTACCAGAAGCACAAAAAAGATTATTAAAAGCACTGGTCGCAACAGGAAAGCCAGTAGCATTAGTTTTATTTACTGGACGTCCATTAACCCTTGCATGGGAAGATGCCAATGTGCCAGCAATATTAAATGTTTGGTTTGCAGGAAGCGAAGCGGGTGATGCCATTGCAGATGTATTATTAGGAAAGGTAAATCCTTCAGGAAAATTGACTATGACTTTTCCTCAAAATATAGGTCAAGTACCATTGTATTATAATCATAAAAACACTGGTAGACCTCTTGGAAAATGGTTTTCAAAATTTCAATCCAATTATTTAGATGTCTCTAATGAGGCTTTGTATCCATTTGGTTTTGGGTTAAGCTATACTCAATTTTCATATGGCGAATTAAAATTATCTGCCACTCAATTAAAAGGAAATCAAAAATTATGGGCAAGTATAGAAGTGAAAAATACAGGTACAATGGCAGGAAAAGAAGTGGTGCAATTGTATATTAGAGATATTGTAGGAAGTGTAACGCGACCTGTGCAAGAATTAAAGGGCTTTGAAAAAATTGAATTACAACCAGGAGAAACAAAAAAAGTTAGTTTTGAAATTACCCCAGAACTTTTAAAATTTTATAATAGTGATTTAAAGTACGATTGGGAGTCAGGGGATTTTGATATTATGATTGGATCTAGTTCTAAGGAAGTGAAATCATTAAAAGTGAATTGGATTAAATAAATTTAAAAATCTTCAATTGAAAGGGCATTCTTTTTATTTTTTCTTTGTTGTTTTTTGTTTGTTTTTTTTAAAAAATACAAAAGCGCAGTTGCCTCCAGCAAAGCCAAATATCATTTACATATATGCAGATGATTTGGGCTATGGCGAATTAGGTTGCTATGGTCAAACAAAAATTAAAACTCCTCATTTAGATCAAATGGCTAAGGAGGGAATGCGTTTCACGCAACATTATAGTAGTGCGCCAGTGTGCGCTCCTTCTCGTTGTATGTTGTTGACTGGAAAAAATCCCGGGCATTCCTATATTAGAGGAAATTATGAATTAGGTGGATTTGCAGATGATGAAGAGGGAGGACAAATGCCTTTACATGAAGGCGCATATACCCTTGCAAAAATGCTTAAAGAAAGGGGTTATCATACTGCACTCGTTGGGAAATGGGGATTGGGGGTGTCAGGCACTACGGGTAGTCCGTTGCAACAAGGCTTTGATTATTATTATGGTTATTTAGATCAAAAACAAGCACACAACTATTATCCAACCCATTTATGGGAAAATGATCATTGGGATACCTTGCAAAATTCTTTTATCAATGTTCATGCACCTATTCAACCTAATACGGCAACTGATGCTGATTTTGAAAAATACATAGGTAAAGAATATGCCCCTGCAAAAATGACTCAAAAGGCATTACATTTTATAGAAAAAAATGGTCAACAACCTTTTTTTCTATATCTCCCTTATACTATTCCGCATTTATCTCTGCAAGCGCCTAATGAATATGTAAAAAAATATATTGGACAATTTAAGGAGGAGCCTTATTATGGAGAAAAAGGGTATGCTCCCAATAAATATCCAAAGTCTACCTATGCTGCAATGATTACATTTTTAGATGATCAAGTGGGCATCATTATGGATCAAATAAAAAAAATGGGATTGGATAATAATACTCTGATTATGTTTTCAAGTGATAATGGGGCCACTTTTTCGGCAGGTGTTGATGTTCAATATTTTAATAGTGTTAGTGGACTTCGGGGTTTAAAAATGGATTTGTATGAAGGGGGTATTAAAGTGCCTTTTATTGCAAGATGGCCTGGGAAAATTAAGGCAAATTCAGTGTCATCAATAGTATCAGTTCAATATGATATCATGCCTACTTTGGCGGAATTAACGGGAAAGCCATTAAAGCAGTTAGATGGCGTTTCTTTATTACCCACTTTATTAAGTAAGGATACTATTTCTTCTTCAAGACCTTTTATGTATTTTGAATATCCCGAAAATGGGGGACAAATAGCCGTTAGAATGGGGAAGTGGAAGGGGCTAAAAATGAATGTGCGTAAAAAACCTTTAGGCGAATGGGAGTTATACAATCTTGAAATTGATCCCAATGAAAAAAATAATGTTGCAAGTACGCATGCACAAATAGTGGAACAAATGAAACAAATTGCAAAGCAGCAGCACTCACATCCTCATATTGAAGAATGGGAATTCATTGATTCTAAAATTCCAAAAAAGACAAATAATTAATTTATTATTTGCTCCGTAATTTTCCCTGTACTCTTGTTCTTTAAAATGAGTTTTTTAGCACCGTAATGGGTCATTTCTTCTTTCACTAAATAATGTTCTGCATCATATTCTACCAAATGACTTTCTTTTGTAAGACCTGTTTGTCCTCTCCATATATCTAGTTTTACAGGTTCCCATAATTTAGATTTTGCGGAACGGTATGCTGCATCTAAAATACAATTCACTACATAACCATCATAAAAAGTTTCTTTAGGTGCAATGCCTTTTTCCATAGCATTAAACATATCCATGAACATATGATTGTAACCTAGTTCGTTTAACTCATCACCCACAGGGAATAACCAGCCACGATCGCTTTCAGCTTTTTCTGCAATATAATCGCCCCCCTTACCGGTTGTAAACATTTCAAAGCCAGTACGTAAAAAACTATTAATCCAAATAGTACCTTCGGTTCCCATTACTTCATCTCTTAAATCTAACCCACCTCTAAAAGTCCAGCTCACTTCAAATTGACCAATGGCTCCATTTTCATATTTCACTAAGCCTATAGCATGATCTTCTGCATCAATGGGTTTAACTTGCGTATCTGCCCAACACATTACTTCTACAGGCTTAATATCTTTACCAATATAACTTCTGGAAATTTCAACACAATGGCATCCTAAATCTAAAATACAACCTCCTCCCGCTTGATTGATATCCCAAAACCAATCGCTGTGTGGTCCAGGATGTGTTTCACGCGACTTCGCCCATAAAATTCTTCCTAAAGCACCGTCTTTTACACTTTGTACTGCTTTTATAAATTTAGGGGTATATACTAAATCTTCTAAGTAGCCATTAAAGATGCCAGCTTCTTCTACCGCTATCAACATTCTTTTTCCTTCTTCTCCATTACGACCTAATGGTTTAGTAGTCATGACTGCTTTTTTATGTTTGCAACATAACATAACTGCTGCTTCATGAATATTATTGGGCAATGAAATGCAAACTACATCTACATCCGGGTGTGCAATGGCTTCCTCCATATCAGTGGTCCAGTGAGCACAATTATAATCTTCAGCAAACTTTTTTGCAGATTCTTCACGACGTGCATAAATGCTTACTACTTTATCTTTACTTCTATAACCTTGTAACGCATCTGCATAAAAACGACCAATAAATCCAGCTCCTAACATTGCAATTCGCATCTTTTTGTAAATTTAAATTTTGAATAAGTTGAGTTTTCTTTTTCTATTTTAAGCTATGGTTGTTTCTTTTTTCTCTTTGAAAAATAAAATGAATACGAGTAATACCGCAGCAGCAATAGCAGCAGGAGTTAACCAAATTGTTTGCCAATTATGAGAAGTGATTCCTGCATCATTGATGGCTTTATGTTGATCCACCACAAATCCGCTGTATTTGGTACCTATATACATTCCAACACCATAAGTAGCAAAAGTGAATAAGCCTTG
>JAFMJX010000046.1 GCA_017853235.1 Chitinophagaceae bacterium
AGTGTCCTATGTGGGCGATGTAAATGGGGATTTGACCATTATTGTTCAACATGGAAAATACTTCACTATGTACACGTATTTAAATAATGCATCTGTAAGTGTTGGACAGGAAGTAAGAGCAGGAACGGTTTTAGGAAAATCTGGTGTGAATTTAGATGGAGAGGGAGCACTATCCTTTTTTATCTATAATGAAAAAGGAGCAGCCTTAGATCCTGAAAATTGGTTAAAAACAAAACGATAGTTTTTAATAATCCAACATTAGTCTTATTTTAGAAGGAATTTAAATTGCTTGCCATGTCAAAATACATCTTATCCTTTGATCAGGGTACGACCAGTAGTCGTGCGATCTTATTTGATCATGAAGGTCACATTCATACCATTGCACAAAAAGAATTTACACAACATTTTCCGCAACCAGGTTGGGTGGAGCATGATCCATTAGAAATTTGGAGTACCCAAATGGGAGTGGCAACAGAAGCGATTAGTAAACAAGGCCTTTCTTTAAATGATATTGCTGCTATTGGTATCACCAATCAAAGAGAAACCACCGTTGTTTGGAATAATAAAACAGGTGTTCCTATTTACAATGCCATTGTTTGGCAAGACAGAAGAACAGCTCATTTTTGCGATGAATTAAAAGCGAAAGGCCATCAAGAAGTAATTCAACAAAAAACAGGCTTGGTCATTGATGCTTATTTTTCTGGTTCCAAAATAAAATGGATTTTAGATCATGTGGATGGTGCAAGAGATTTAGCCCAAAAAGGAGATTTATGTTTTGGGACCATTGATACATGGTTGGTTTGGAAATTAACAAATGGTAAAGTGCATGTCACAGATGCTACAAACGCTTCACGAACCATGCTTTATAATATACATACGCTGCAATGGGATACCGAACTATTAAATTTATTTGACATTCCGGCAAATCTTCTTCCTGAAGTAAAAAGCAGTAGTGAAGTATATGGATATACCACACAATTATTTGCACATCATGAAATTCCTATAGCTGGGATAGCAGGGGATCAACAAGCAGCTTTGTTTGGACAAATGTGTACCTCCCCGGGAATGGTAAAAAATACCTATGGTACGGGTTGTTTTATGCTTATGCATACAGGAGAAAAAGCTGTTACTTCTCAACATCATTTATTAACAACCATTGCTTTGCAAATTGATGGAAAAACTTTTTATGCACTTGAAGGAAGTGTTTTTATTGGTGGTGCTGTTGTTCAATGGTTGCGTGATGGTTTGCATTTGATTAGAAATTCTTCAGAAGTAGAAGCACTAGCAAGTCAAGTAACTCATACAGATGGGGTATATTTAGTACCAGCTTTTGCTGGATTAGGGGCTCCTTATTGGAATCAGCATGCAAGAGGAACTATTGTAGGAATTACGCGTGGCACTACTTCTGCGCATATTGCTCGAGCTGCATTAGAGAGCATTGCTTTTCAAACTTATGATGTATTAAAGGCGATGGAAGCAGATGCTCAAATTCCTATCGCCGAATTAAGAGTAGATGGTGGCGCTACCAATAATAATTTATTAATGCAATTTCAATCAGACCTACTTAATACTTTAGTGATACGACCTACCTTAGTTGAAACCACAGCTTTAGGAGCAGCTTATTTAGCTGGGTTGGCAGTTGGATTTTGGAAAAATATGGATGAGTTGCAACAAAAATGGGAAATTGATAAAACATTTTCACCGCAAGCAGGTGATCGTGCTGCATGGATTCAAGGATGGGGCCGTGCAATCAAGGCTACGAATCTTTGGTAATTGAATTTCTGTTATTAAAAATAGGTTTGCTTCTTGTAATTTTTTCTTAATTTAATTTATCGTTTAGCTAAAATAAAAAAACATGACACCCTTTATTGCAGAATTATTAGGTACCGCTTTAATCGTCACTATTGGTGATGGAATAGTTGCTAATGTGGTTTTACCCAACACAAAAGGGAATAATGGAGGCTTAATCACTATCGTAATGGGTTGGATGATTGCCGTTTTTGTAGGTGTTTATGCCACCGCAAGTATTAGTGGGGCACATCTAAATCCTGCAGTCACTGTGGCGCTTGCAACTGCGGGCAAATTTGATTGGGCGTTAGTTCCTTCTTATATAATAGCACAAATTTTAGGTGCTATGTTGGGTGCTTTTATAGTTTGGATGATATACAAAGATCACTTTAATGAATGCAACGAACCGGCCAGTCAATTAGCCGTTTTTTCCACTGGGCCGTCTATCCGAAACCTCCCTCAAAACTTCATGACCGAGACCCTCGCCACCATGATTTTTTTAATTGGAATATTTTTGATTCATCCAGCTGATACCAATTTGGGAGCACTTTCGGCGCTTCCTGTCGCTCTTTTAGTGGGTGGAATTGGATTTGGTTTGGGTGGACCCACAGGTTGGGCAATTAATCCAGCAAGGGATTTGGGTCCTAGAATCATGCATTTTGTCCTTCCCATGAAGGGGAAAGGATCTAGTGACTGGGAGTATTCCTTAGTGCCAGTCTTGGGTCCCATCATTGGGGGAATTTTAGCTGCTATTATCTACCTAAAATTTTTGCAGTAAACCAGCTAAACCCTACCTTTGCAGCCGAAACAGAATAATATGGCAACAACAGGTAAAATCAAACAAATTATTGGAGCGGTAGTCGATGTGCAATTCCCTACTCAAGATGCACTTCCTGAAATTTATAACGCCCTTGAAATCTTAAAACCAGGTGGTGAAAAATTGATCCTTGAAGTACAACAACATCTTGGTGAAGATAGCGTTCGTGCTATTGCGATGGATGGTACAGAAGGTTTAGTGAGAGGTATGCAAGTAGTGGATACTGGAAAAGCAATTTCTATGCCAGTAGGGGAAGGCATTAATGGTCGTTTATTTAATGTTACAGGTGATGCCATTGATGGTTTACCAGCATTAGATAAATCCAATGGTCGTCCTATTCACTCGAATCCTCCCAAGTTTGAAAACCTAAGCACTGCTACAGAAGTATTGTTTACAGGTATCAAAGTAATTGATTTGATTGAGCCATATGCAAAAGGGGGTAAGATTGGTTTGTTTGGTGGTGCTGGAGTAGGTAAAACAGTATTGATTCAAGAGTTGATTAATAATATTGCCAAAGGGCATGGTGGATTATCCGTATTTGCGGGTGTAGGTGAAAGAACTCGTGAAGGAAACGATTTATTACGTGAGATGATTGAAGCAGGCATCATGAAATATGGGGATGATTTCAAACACAGTATGGAAGAAGGGGGATGGGATTTAAGCAAAGTGAACTTAGAAGAATTAAAAGATTCAAAAGCAACTTTCGTATTTGGTCAAATGAATGAACCTCCAGGAGCTCGTGCTCGTGTTGCTTTAAGTGGACTAACGATTGCCGAATATTTCCGTGATGGTGATGGTACAGGAAAAGGAAAAGACATTTTATTTTTCGTAGATAATATCTTCCGTTTTACACAAGCTGGTTCTGAGGTATCTGCATTATTAGGACGTATGCCATCAGCGGTGGGTTATCAACCCACTTTAGCAACCGAAATGGGTTTAATGCAAGAGCGTATCACTTCAACTAAAAATGGTTCCATTACATCTGTACAAGCGGTGTATGTTCCTGCGGATGACTTAACCGATCCGGCGCCAGCAACAACTTTTGCACACTTAGATGCCACTACAGTATTGAGTCGTAAAATTGCCGATTTAGGTATTTATCCTGCGGTGGATCCTTTGGATTCTACATCAAGAATTTTAACGCCAGCCATCGTGGGTGATGCACATTATGATACTGCGCAAAAGGTAAAAATGATTTTACAACGTTATAAGGAACTTCAAGATATTATTGCGATTTTAGGTATGGATGAGTTAAGTGATGAAGATAAATTGACAGTATCACGTGCTCGTCGTGTTCAACGTTTCTTATCTCAACCATTCCACGTAGCAGAACAATTTACTGGTTTAAAAGGAGTATTCGTATCAATTGAAGATACCATTCGAGGATTCAATGCCATTATGGATGGAGAAGTGGATGAGTATCCAGAAGCAGCTTTTAACTTAGTAGGTACTTTAGAAGATGCTATTGAAAAAGGCAAAAAGATGATGGCTTAATTGACATTGTATTATTTAAGACATTATCTATCATTGATCATTTAATATCGCCTTATGTTATTGGAAATATTGACACCTGAAAAAAAATTATTTAGTGGAGATGTATTTGGAGTTCAATTGCCAGGTACGGATGGATTGTTTGAAATTTTAGACAAACACGCTCCATTGGTAAGTGCTTTAGGTAAAGGTCAAGTAAAAGTATTAATGACAGCATCCAAGTCAGAATCTTATAATATTAAAAGTGGCTTTGTGGAAGTAGTGAATAATAAAACTACAGTTTTGGTGGAAGGCGTTGCTTAGATTAATAACAAAATCTTATCAAATAGTAAATCCCTTGGCTTTAAGCTGAGGGATTTTTTTTATATATTCACAATGTGAAAAAGACAGTCCCAGCCATATTTACCTTAATTACCTTATCCATTTTAGGGGTATTATTCATTCAAATTACTTGGTTACAGGGTTTGTTTTTGTTATCTAAAAACCAATTGTCTGAAAAAATAAATCAAACTGGTATCATTGTCGTTTCAGATATTGCGAAAAAAATGAATAGTGGGTTGTCCTTTCGTTTGCCTAAGCGCGGCACTTTAAGTTTAGAAAACGAATATCATATGCATAAATTCGAAGAGCCTACGGTTTCGGATATGTATGATAGTAAGGAAGTAGACACTAAAATTCAAGCGGCATTTAAACGATTTGATATTGGGGATTTGAAATATGAATTTGCCATTGCAGATAAAAAAGGGATCATCGAATTAAAGACAAAAAAATTTGATGACTCATTTACGGACGATATCAACACCATGCAGGTGAGGCTTCCCATTATGCCACAAGATATTATGGAACCTGTGGGTCCTTTTGAAACACTGATAATAGTGGTCCCTAATGTTCGATTATATTTATTGCATTCTTTACAATGGATTATACTAGGGGCTGTTTTATTTATATTAGTCGTTTTAGCTGCGTTTTTTATTACTACGCGTTCCTTATTGAATCAAAGAAAAGTGAATGAAATCAAAAATGATTTCATAAATAATATGACCCACGAACTTAAAACGCCATTGGCCACTATTTCATTGGCGGTAGATGCTTTGAAGTCCTCAAAAGTACAATCCGATCCAAAATCCGTAGAATATTTTAGTACCATCATAAAAGAGGAAAATGTTCGTATGAACAAACATGTGGAAACTATTTTAGAGGCAGGGCAATTGGATAAAAAGG
The DNA here is from genome assembly GCA_017853235.1 of Chitinophagaceae bacterium. Taxonomy (GTDB): domain Bacteria; phylum Bacteroidota; class Bacteroidia; order Chitinophagales; family Chitinophagaceae; genus Sediminibacterium. The sequence goes on from JAFMJX010000046.1 coordinate 5,318, forward strand.
AGCTGGAATTAAATAAACAAAAAGTAGATATTCATGATTTAATACATGGAGTGTTAGATAGTTTTAAACTTCAACTAGAAGAAAAACCTTCCAGTGTTAACCTGGATTTAAGGGCATCTATATTTGAAGCTAATGTAGATGAAGAACATATCATTCATGTTTTATCTAATTTAATTGACAATGCTATTAAATATTCAAAAGACACCATTGATATTTTAATTTCCACGAGCAATATCAATAATAAAATTGTAATTGCTATAGAAGATAATGGTATTGGCATGAGTAGTGATACCAGTAAACGTATTTTTGAAAAATTTTATCGTGCTCATTCGGGAAACATACATAATGTAAAAGGCTTTGGTTTGGGTATGAGTTATGTAAAGTGGGTAGTTCAAATGCACAAAGGGAATATCAAAGTGCAAAGTGAATTAGATCATGGCACCACAATCGAGCTCAGCCTTCCTTTAGTGTAGGAAATTTATTTCTTTAAATTAGGAAATTTAAAAAAGCAACCATCTCCGTAGCTTAAAAATCGGTATTTATGAGTAATAGCATGCTGATAAATGAATTTCCAATGGTCACCAGTAATGGCAGCAATGATTAAAAGTAAAGTTGATTTGGGTTGATGAAAATTGGTAATTAATCCATGAGTGATTTTAAATTGATAGCCAGGTATCACCATTAACTGTGTTTTAAATATCAATTGATTTAATTGATGGTCTTGCATCCAATTCAATAAAAAAAGAAGAACTTCTTTTTTACTGTGTCCCTCTTCTTTTAATTGATATGCATCCCATTGTAAAAGTTCGATAGCGTTAGGTTGAATGGTCGCTTGCATTAGTTTTAATCCAAGCCAATATAATGATTCTATAGTTCGAAGGGAAGTGGTACCTACTGCAATTATATTTTGATCTGTTTCAGCTAAAAACTGAACCGTTTGTTTAGTAACATCTACAAATTCGGCATGCATCACATGCTCGTTGATATTTTCGGTTTTTACTGGCATGAATGTTCCAGCTCCAACATGTAAAGTGATGAACTTTTCCTCTATTCCTTTGCTCTTTATTTTTTGTAATAAGGATTCGCTAAAATGTAGTCCTGCAGTAGGAGCTGCTACAGATCCTTCGACAGAAGCATAAGTGGTTTGATACCTTTCAGCATCCCATTCATTTGCCTCTCTTTCTATATAAGGTGGCAAAGGAATTTGTCCAATACTTTGTAAAATCTCCGAAAAATTAATTTGTTTGTCATTCCATGTAAATTCAATTTCAAATTTTCCTTCGATTTGTTTTATTTTTTTTGCTTTAAAATGAATGATTTTATCATTCATAAAAATTTCCTTTTCTAAAAATTCTTCCTTCCACTTTTTGGCACTACCTACTAAACAAACCCACTGTACTTTGCCTTGCGCTTGCATTGCATTATGAACGGGGTTGAATGCTGGTGTGGGTTCCAAGCAAAATATTTCAATTATACTTTTTGAAATGTCAGGTGCTTGTGAATGGTTATTTGTAGTTTTATGAATAAGCGTATTGTTTTCATCAACTACATTTAGCAAACTTTCATTTTTATCAATAGCGTTTGATTTTTTTTCAAATAAAATTCTTGCTGCAATGACTTTACTATTATTAAAAAACAAACAACTTGTTGAAGGAATAAATTGATCTATAGCATGATAATTACTTTCTGCTACAATTGCTTGATCCCAAACTAGTAACTTGCTTTCTTCTCTGTTAGGTAGGGGGCTAAATGCGATTCGATCAGATGGTAGTTCGTAATCAAAATCATTAATAGGGATCAAACTTGTAGGTTTCATGGTGGCAAAGGTACATTTTGCCTTGATTTTCACCCATTTTAACCAGTTATGCACCTTAAAATTGGGGTTTTCCACAGGCTTACACATTCAATTTGCAGCTTTTACGACAAATATGGAATATAAACCTTTGCTGTATTGAGTTACAGCCAAGTTTATTACTTGTGGAAAACTAGATAGGGCTATTTAGACGTAGAAAGTGGTAAAAAGTGTTATTTTGTGTGAACAAGTGGTAAAAATCACTCTAATTATTAACAATGAAAGGCTTTCACGGAGAATATCAATCAACTATCGACGCTAAAGGGCGCTTCCATTTACCTGGCAGTTTGAAAAAACAGCTGGTAGAAGGGGAGAATCGCTTTATCGTTAGTAGAGGGTTTGAGAAGTGTTTGACACTTTATCCATTGAATAGCTGGCAAGTGATATTAGATAAGATTAGCCAATTGAACGATTTCGATCCCAAAGTGAGACAGTTTCGTCGTCAATTTTTAGGAGGAGCAACAGAAGTGGAACTAGATGCGGCAGGCCGTATTTTATTACCACCTACTTTACGTGAGTTTGCCTTACCTGGAAAGGAGATAGTGCTAGCTGCAGCTTTAGATCGTTTCGAAATATGGGATGCAAGTAAGTACAAACAGCTCTTTGAGGATTTCTCTGCAGATGAATTTAGTAATCTAGCGCAGGAAGTAATGGCCGGAATTAAAAAACAAGATTAAGGAAATTAATGATGACAAACCCTACATCAAACATTCCTTCTTCTGAATATCATATTCCTGTCTTATTTCACGAAACCATTGAACATCTAAATATCAAACCTGACGGTATTTATGTAGATGCCACCTTTGGAGGAGGAGGACATAGTAGAGGTATTTTATCAAAATTAGGTCCAAAAGGAAAATTGGTTGCATTTGATCAAGATGCGGATGCAAAAAATAATCTTGTTGCTGATGATCGTTTAGTTTTTATTCCCGAAAACTTTAGGTATTTGCAACGCTTCCTTCGATTACATAAAATTGAAAAAGTGGATGGTGTTTTAGCTGACTTAGGAGTAAGCAGTCATCAATTTGATGAAGGTTCAAGAGGTTTTTCAATAAGATTTGAAGGACCCTTTGATATGCGAATGGATCAAAGGCAAGCTAAAACAGCAGCGCAAATTATAGAAAATTACGATGAATCATCCTTGCATAAAATGTTTGAACAATATGGTGAAGTGACTAATTCAAAAACCTTAGCCAAGCATATTGTCAATCATCGAAAGCATTTAAAAATTCAAACGGTGCAAGATTTTAAATCACTTATTGCACCTGCAGTGAAAGGAAATCCTAATAAATATTGGGCACAAGTTTTTCAAGCAATACGAATTGAAGTCAATGAGGAGATGGAAGCCTTGCATGAGTTTTTGCAACAGTTGTCTTCTGTTGTAAAGTTAGGCGGTAGAGCAGTGATCATTACTTTCCATTCAATTGAAGACAGGTTGGTGAAAAATGCATTTAAAGTGCCAGAAGATCAAGAGGACCCATTCAATCCTTTTCTTTCCATCCAGAAAGAAAAATTTTGGAAGATCATTACTAAAAAACCAGTAGTGGCTTCTGAAAAAGAAATGAAAGAAAACAATCGAAGCAGAAGCGCAAAATTGCGTGCTGCGGAAAGATTATAAGTAGTATGTCCGTACCCGTAAATCCCAATCCAAAGGGTGCTTTAAAAAGCATCCTTAGCTATCAATGGATTGTCATGAACATTAGTTTCTTTTTGTTCTTGGCATTTTTAGCAATCCTTTACATTGCTAACGGGCATCTTACCGACAAAACCATCCGAAAAATTAATACGACGCAACGTGAATTAAAAGAGTTGCAATTTGAATACAAAACTGTAAAGTCAGATTTAATGCGTCGTACCAGAGCTATTGAAATCCAAAATGCTGTTGCACCTTATGGGTTAATAGTTGCCAAAGAAATGCCTATGCGTTTGGTTTTAGAAAAAAAATTGAATAACACTAAAAATAATGCTCAATAATGGATGTTAAACGCGACATATTATGGAGAGTTTATTTGAGCTATATTTTAGTGATACTAGCTTGCGTAGCAATATTGGGAAAAGCGTTTTACATTCAGCAAGTACAAGGAAAATATTGGAGAAGTTTAAGTGATAGCTTACATCAACGTATTGTGGATATTCCAGCAGCCCGAGGAACCATCTATAGCGAAGATGGACAAATGTTAAGTACGAATATTCCGCAGTTTGATATTTACATAGATTTTAGAGTAGAACCGTTGCATGAGAAGAATGGTAAAATGTTTAGAGAAAATATTGATTCTTTAAGTATTTGTTTGTCCCAGTTATTTAAAGATCAATCTGCTGAATGGTATAAGAATAATTTAACAAAGGCATATGAGGCGAGTGAAGGAAATTATGAACTTCGAAAAAAAATAAGTTATCCTGACTATTTATTATTAGCCAAATTTCCGCTTTTTAGATTAGGCAGATATAAAAGTGGCATGATTGCGCAAGAAAAAAACTTCAGATTAAATCCTTACGAAAATATTGGATATCGAACAATTGGTTTAGCAAGAGATGAGAATAAAGTGGGGTTAGAAAAATCTTATGATACTGTTTTAAGTGGTCGTAATGGAAGACAATTAGTTCGTGCCATTGCAGGCGGCGTTACCGTTCCTGTTCAAGAAGGTGAATTTGAAATTGCTCCTGAAAGTGGAAAAGATATTGTTAGCACAATAGATGTCTTTATTCAAGAAGTGACCGAAAATGCACTTATGAAAATGATGATTCAGCAAGATGCAAGATCGGGGGTGGCCATGGTAATGGAAGTGAAAACAGGAAAAATTAAAGCGATTGCAAATTTAGGAAAAGTAGGAGAAGGGAAATATGCAGAAGATTTAAATTATGCTACAAGAGCTACTGAGCCTGGATCTACTTTTAAATTGGTGACATTATTATCGGCTTTAGATGAAGGTAAAGTTACCTTAGATTCTAAAGTAAACTTAGAAGGTGGCGTATGGACTTATGCAGGTAGAAATATAAAAGACGCTGAAGCTCATGGAAAACATGATGCAACTGTTTTAGAAGCATTTGAAGAAAGTTCAAATGTAGGTATGGCAAAAATTGCATTGAATAGTTTTTCTAATAATGTAAATCAATATTATAAACACTTATCACGTTTAAGATTGGATTCTACCTCGGGTATTGATTTAATGGGAGAGGGTCGTCCACAAGTCACCAAGCCAGGCGATCCCTTATTTGGTCCCACCACATTACCTTGGATGGCATTTGGTTATAATATTGCCATTGCCCCAATTCAAACTTTAACATTATACAACAGTATTGCGAATGAAGGCACCATGATGCGACCTTATTTGGTGAATGCGATTAAAGAAGAAGGAAAGGTATTAAAATTATTTTCACCTAAAGCTTATCCTGTGAAAGTGGCTTCTCCAAATACGATAAGAGACTTACGTATTGCTTTAGAAGGTGTTTGTACAAACGGAACTGCAAAAAAATTATTTGTGAATAGTTTGTACAAGGTGGCAGGAAAAACAGGGACAGCTTTGGTTGCTGACGGAAATAAAGGGTATGCAGAAAGTATTTTTCAATCTTCTTTTGTAGGATATTTTCCTGCTGATAACCCTCAGTATACTTGTGCAGTTATTATCATCAATCACCCTCATCAACCTAATCATTTTGGCGCTTCAGTTGCAGGGCCTGTATTTAAAGAAATTTCAGACAGATTATACTCTACTTATATCCAAAATAAATTGAACGTAGTTCCTTCATTCAATTTAAAAGACAGTCAAGCCTATCATTATTCGGTTTCTAAGATGTCATTAGCAAAAATTGCAAAGCAATTGTCTATACCTTATCAAGATTCATCTAGTACCAATGCAGATTGGGTAAATGTAAGTGGTGCGGGGAAAAATGTAATGGTACGTCAACAATTGGTTTCGGATAGTACTATGCCTGATATCAGCGGATTAAAATTACAAGATGCATTATGGATGTGTGAGAAAAAAGGATTGATTGTGAAATGTGTTGGTAAAGGTAAAGTAGTGAAACAAAGTATTGCACAAGGTTCATACATACAAAAAGGACAACAAATTCAAATAGAATTAAATTAA
>JAFMJX010000047.1 GCA_017853235.1 Chitinophagaceae bacterium
ATTCTTAGAGCATAAGGTTGATTGGATTCTATGATTTTTATGGCTTTTTCAAATAATTTGTAATTTTCTAAAAGGGCTTTTTCATCAAAGCTTTCAATGTTGGTCCCGTAATTTTTTTCAATCACACAAATACTTGAAGCTTTTGGTTCAATCACGGTACTTGAAAGAAAAAATAAGTCATGTCCGATGGATTGTATTTCGTCCATTAAAGCAGTATCCCATCCTGGACATAAATACATATCATCATTGAGGTATAAAAAATATTTTGTTTGCACTAAAGTTCGAGCAGCATTAAGAGCATAGCAAACACCTATGTTTTTTTCACTGTAAGTATAATCAATATCATTTTGCTCCGCTACCCATTCTTTGCTTCCATCTTTTCCCTCGTTTATATGTACAATAATTTGATGTGCATATTTTGAATTTTTGCGAATACTATGAATGCAATTTTGTAGATAGGGCAAATTGTTCCAACTTGGAATGACAATAGAGAATTGGGCGTTATGGTTTGGGGTAGCCTGGCTATAAACTTGTATACGCTCCTCCATATGAATGAGTTTATTAGCCTTTTTCGTTTTTCCACCACTTGTATGCGATGTAACCGGCAATTCCAAAAGGCATGGCCGCTAAATATAATATGCCTGCATTAAAACCACGGCCTGCTTCCTCTCCAATTTGGCCAGCAGTTTTGGTGCAAATAGAACATTGCGCCATGGCCCATGTCGAGATGCTTATTGAAATAATAAGAGCGAGTAGCTTTTTCATATTAATGCCATAAAAAATCCCTCAAATAATCCTAATAGGGTGATTGATTCACTGGATTAAGCGAGGGAGAGTTTATTCGTTTGAATTAAGCCTTTGCTTTAGGAGCAGCAGCTTTTTTTCCTTTTGTTGCAGTTTTGTGTGGTCTGCTTTTGCCAAATGAACCTTGAAATCTTTTTCCTTTAGCTGTTTTTTTATCTCCTCTTCCCATGATATTGATTGGTTTAATTTACTGTTAAGACTACAAAAGTAAAAAAACCCCTTGAATAATAGTATATCCAAGGGGTTTAATTTCAAAAAAGAACAGTTTAGTGTCTTTTGACGCTATAACTATAACTTTCCGCTTAATTCTTTACCAGCTTTGAAGCGAGCTACTTTTTTAGCTTTGATTTTGATAGCAGCTCCTGTTTGTGGATTGCGGCCCATACGAGCTGCACGCTTAGAAACAGAAAAAGTACCAAATCCTACTAAAGTAACTTTATCTCCTTTTTTCAAGGCTTTAGTTACTGCTTCGATAAAAGCGTCTAATGCTGCGTTAGCTTGTGTTTTTGCGATCTCTGCATTGTCAGCAATGTGAGCGATCAATTCTGCTTTGTTCATAGATGTGTTTTTTATAGTTTTAAACGATAGAACAAATTTATTGGGTTTTATCAATTCAAACAATATTTTTTTTAAAATTTTGATTTTTATTTTTCCTTTGAAACCCTTAAATAGCAAGGTTTTCAGGCTAAATTGGCAAATTTGCCTCCCATTTTTATAATTTTAAATAGCAACGAAACCCTTGCTGGCATTGAGTTTCATTTAAAAAAAAGCTGAAATATAGGCCTGTAGCGGTTTTGAGCGATTTATATATCCACAATCAATTCACAATTTTCATTTGTGTACTAAAGTGATAACATTGTTCTCCCCATTGGGCGGGGATTTCAGCCAATAGCGGAGAAGCATGCTGGCTAAGGTATTCCTCCATTTTATCTTTACTTAATGTAAACAATTGTAAAGTATAGGTAGGATATTGATCGGCAGTGACGTCTATGATGTAAAATTTACTTTCATTAAAACAGCTTGTTTGTATACATTTTGGAATAAAATTGGATTGCATCCACGCCACCCAAATGGGCTCAATGGCAGGGTCTACTTGAAAGCTGATATTACAAACGTGCATATGCATCTTATTTTATCTCCAATACGATAGGACAATGATCACTATGTTTCACTAAAGGTAGTATACTAGCCGAAACAATTCTTTTTTCCATGATTTGAGTAGTACATAAATAATCAATTCTCCACCCTTTATTTTGCAATCGAACACTTGGAAATCGTTGACTCCACCATGAATAAGCTCCAGTGCTTTGTGGGTTTTTGAATCTAAAACTGTCTGTCCATCCTGTAGCCAAAAATTGTTCCATCCAATCACGTTCTTCAGGTAAAAAACCAGAAGATTTTTTATTGCCCTTAGGGTCATGAATATCTATTTCACGATGTGCTATATTGTAGTCACCAGCTAAAATAATTTGAGGACGTTCTTTTTGTAATTCATGTAACCATGATTGTATTTCATTCAACCATTGGTATTTATAATTTTGTCTTTCATCGCCACTTGTACCAGATGGGAAATAAGCATTAATGATGGTGATATCGCCCATATCTACTCTTATGACCCTGCCCTCAAAATCACTCATCTCATGTCCAGTACCATACTCTATTTTATTTGGCTTTTGTTTACTAAAAACTGCCACGCCACTATATCCTTTTTTTTGAGCAGGATACCAAGCAACATGATATCCCATATTTGTAAATAAGGACAGATCAATATCATTGGGAGTTGCCTTTGTTTCTTGCACACAAAAAACGTCTACAGGATATGTTTGTAACCAATCTATCAACCCTTTTTTGATGGCAGCTCTTATCCCATTGACATTATAACTTACAATACGCATTTTGAATTCATTAAATTAAATTTTTTAAATGGGAAGTTGAAAGATTTCACTAAAAGCCATCAATAATAAAAAATTCTTAAGTTCAAGATCTTCTATTGGCGTGACTTCTACCATTTGGTAAGGTTTATTTTTCCCTAATGCAATGATGCCTATTTGATCATTGATATAAATGGTTTTGATGTCATTGGCATAATTAATATGAATACTAAAGACTTGTTTTTTAAAATGACCTTGAATCACTTTTGCTGAAATGATCGCTTTCTTTTCAAACAGCGTCCCTATATTAAATTTTTTGGCAGAATCATATCCATTCCATATTTCATTGGGATTAAAAAATTTATCTTTTTCTTTTACATTTTCTTCTACACTAAAATAGCCAATGCTGTCTCGATCTGAGTAAATAGTGTGCATGGAGTCAGGTAAAAATATAATAGGAGAGAGGAGATTTCCCGTTTCGTTGGCGTGTGTATTAAATTCAATATATGAAAGCAAAGAGTAATCTTTATTATTATTGACATCGCGAAGAGGCTGTATGACTTCGTAATATTCATTGTCAAAATAGTTGCTTCGCTTTTTGATGATTGGAATCATATCAATAAAAGGATTTTTGGAACTCTTGTCTTTCAAATTAATTTTATTCATGATAGCACTAGGCGTTCTCAATAATTGTACCCCGGCACTAGAAACAAAACTGCTAAATTGTTTATTTGTATCTATAGGAATTCTAGTTTTATTTTGCACTATTGGCATCCAATAATTATCTGTAGCATAAGCGGTTGGTACTTTTGCTTCTACAAACAGTAAGTCATCCATTTCTGGTGTGAATAAGCTGGTTCCTTTTTGAAGCGCTTGCATGATAGCATTAGGAGTAGAAGAAGGAAGGTCCATAGGGAAACCTATACCCATTGTTGCTTGGGGAACCAAATTCATTAATAAGGTTTTTTTGAATACGGCTTCTTGCTTTTGATTGAAAATACTTACTGTAATAAACCAAATAGATACAATACTGTCTTTTTTTGACTCTGAAATTTTGATTAATTTATTTAGATATACAAATTCGGGATTTATCTCATACCATTCAAGATAGGCATGAAATGGAATTTGTGCAGATTTATTCCAGTTCACTGCAAATTTACCCATCTGACTTTGTTTGGTAATATTATTAATGACTGGTTTAATATTTTTGTCTCTCACTAAATGTAGGTCAGCTAATAATCCTGTATCTAATGCTTCTAATATCCCATTAACATTGCTTGGAATATGCCAATAATTAGAAGTAGGCATCATCAATGAATAGGATTGAATTTGTTCCACAGCAACCATGGATTGAGCAGTTGACTTTTGCTGATAAAATAGTCCTATGACAAATAGAAAAAAGAGAATGATTGACTTCATGCGGATTCAAATCTTGGTCATTCAAAAATAGCTATTTTTAAATTAGCCTTCTTGCTTTTTTGATTTAACTTCACTTTATAAAAGTTACATCACTATGGCTGTTTCCTCCAAAAGGCGCATCATACCGGCCACCAAATCATATGCATTAGAAGGGCCAAAACCTAGAATGAATGAATTATTTTTTGCATTCCAAATTTTTGTTCAATTTATAAAGGGGTTTAGAGCTTTGCATTTTATTGGACCTTGTGTTACTGTATTTGGATCAGCGCGATTTAAAGAAGATCATCCTTATTATAAATTAGCCCGCGAAATGGGTAAAAAAATTGCAGAACTGGGTTTTGTAACCATGACAGGTGGAGGGCCTGGTATTATGGAAGCCGCAAATAGAGGTGCTTTTGAAAATGGAGGAAAATCTATTGGTTGTAATATTAAATTACCTTTTGAACAAGAACCTAATCCCTATGTAAATCATTCCATCACTATTAATTTCTTTTTTATCAGAAAGGTATTGTTGGTGAAATACTCTTATGCTTTTGTGATTATGCCTGGGGGATTTGGGACCCAGGATGAATTTTTTGAAACCCTTACATTGGCACAAACAAAAGTTATTAATGATTTTCCAATAGTTGTTATGGGACGTCAATATTATCAACCCTTTCAACATTGGATGGATCATATGGTACAAGAAGGTACCATTTCTCCTGAGGATAAAAAGTTTATTTTATTTACTGATAGTTGTGAAGAAGCCATCAACCATATTCGCAAATATGTTGAGAAGCATTATACAGTGAAACCGCGCAAGCGATTATGGTGGCTATTTGAAAAAGTTTAAAGTGCTTATTCAATTACTGGTTGCAACCATCTAGTAATATATTCAATTGGCTTTTGTTTGCGTTTCGCATAATCTTCAACTTGATCCTGTTGAATTTTACCTAATCCAAAATATTGACTTTGCGGATTTGCGAAATACCAGCCACAAACACTGGATGCTGGATACATTGCTAAGCTTTCAGTTAAAGTAATACCAGTGTGCTTTTCGGCATCAAGTAATTCAAACAAAGTATATTTCTCGGTATGATCCGGACAAGCTGGATAACCTGGAGCAGGACGAATACCTATGTAATTTTCACTGATTAAATCTTCATTCGTTAATGATTCGTCCTTCGCATATCCCCAATATTCTTTACGCGTTTTTGCATGTAAATACTCAGCAAAAGCTTCTGCTAATCGATCTGCTAATGCTTGTAAAATAATTTTATTATAATCATCTAAGTTGGCTTCAAAAGCTTTAATATGTTTTTCAATACCATGTATGGTCACTGCAAAAGCGCCTAAATAATCTTTTTTATTTTCAGAAGCTGGACAAATAAAATCAGCTAAGGAAAAATTGGGTTGTCCTGCTGCCTTTTTAGCTTGTTGTCTTAAAAAATGTAACTCCATTTTTTGATCCCCATTCATCAAAGTGACATCGTCCTCATTTGCATTGGCTGGCCAAAAACCAACCGCTCCTTTTGCTGTCAACCATTTTTCTTGTACTATGGTATTTAATAAATTCGTTGCATCTTTATATAATTTACTGGCTACTTCACCTACTTTTTCATCTGTTAAAATAGCAGGAAAATTGCCATGTAATTCCCAGGCTATAAAAAATGGTTTCCAATCAATATAATCCACTAGCACTGATAAATCTTCAATAATAATTTCTTTGTTTCCTAAAAATTGCGGAGTAGGGGCTTCAAAGTGTGTCCAATCAATTGCTACTTTATTTTTAACAGCTTCTTTGTAAGGGGTGGATTGCTTGACAGTTTTTTTATTGTCAAAATCAGATTTTAATTGAGTGTAACCTTCTTCCAATTCTTTTAAGAAGGGAGCTCTTTGATCCTTGTTTAATAACGATCCTGCTACTGTTACACTTCTGGATGCATCTAATACATGAATGACTCCATTTTCATATTCAGGAGCAATTTTAACGGCCGTATGCATACGAGAAGTGGTGGCTCCACCAATCATTAAAGGAATATGCATTCCACGTCTCTTCATTTCTTTCGCTATATGAACCATCTCGTCTAAAGAAGGAGTAATCAAGCCACTTAATCCAATAATATCTACCTGATGTTTTTCGGCTTCAGCCAAAATTTTATCTGCTGGCACCATTACGCCTAAATCAATAATTTCATATCCATTACATCCCAATACCACACCCACAATATTTTTACCAATATCATGAACATCCCCCTTCACTGTGGCTAATAATATTTTAGCAGGCCCTGCGCTTGGTCCGTTAGGGTTGATGGAAGCTAATTTTTTTCTTTCTTTTTCTGCTTCAATAAATGGCGTCAATACCGCTACACTCTTTTTCATCACGCGCGCGCTTTTTACTACCTGTGGTAAAAACATTTTACCTGATCCAAATAAATCACCCACTTGATTCATACCCGCCATTAAAGGACCTTCAATGACTTCAAGAGGTTCGTTGTATTTTAATCTAGCTTCTTCGGTATCTGCATCAATAAAATCGGTGATACCATTAATTAAGGAATGTGCTAATCTTTCTTCTACCGATTTATTTCTCCAAGCCATTTTAGTACTATTGTCTTCGGCTGCTTTTCCGCCATCTTGTCCTTTGGCTTTCACTTCGTCAGCATATTGTATTAATGCTTCTGTGGCTTGGTTGTTATCGTTGTTTTGATTTAAAATTACATCTTCACACAATTGACGTAATCTTGGTTCAATTTGATCATATACTTCTAATTGACCTGCATTCACAATTCCCATATCCATACCCGCTTTAATAGCATGGTATAAAAACACAGCATGAATAGCTTCTCTTACTGCATCATTTCCTCTAAATGAAAAGGATACGTTTGATACTCCACCACTCACTTTTGCAAGAGGCATTTTTTGTTTGATAACTCTAGTTGCTTCAATAAAATCAACAGCATAATTATTATGCTCTTCGATACCTGTTGCAACTGCAAAAATATTAGGGTCGAAAATAATATCCTGTGGGGCAAACCCTACTTGATGCACTAATATTTTATAGGCTCTCTCACATATCTCAATTTTTCGATCTTTCGTATCGGCTTGTCCTTTTTCGTCAAAGGCCATTACAATCACAGCCGCTCCATAAGCTTTACAAATATGTGCTTGTTCAATAAATTTTTCTTCTCCTTCCTTCATGGAAATAGAATTTACAATACATTTTCCTTGCACACATTTTAATCCCGCTTCAATGATTTCAAACTTTGAACTGTCAATCATGATAGGAATGCGAGCAATATCTGGCTCACTTTGAAGTAAATTCAAAAAAGTAGTCATGGCTTTGACTCCCTCAAGTAACGCATCATCCATGTTTACGTCAATAATTTGAGCTCCATTTTCAACCTGTTGACGAGCAACAGACAAGGCTTCTTCATATTTGTTTTCCTTAATCAGTCGCGCGAATTTTTTTGATCCTGTGACATTGGTTCTTTCTCCTACGTTCACAAAATTGGTTTCGGGACGAATCACTAAAGGTTCTAATCCGGCTAAACGTAAATATGGTTTGATGTGTATCATAATTTCTTAATTAAATAGTAGGTGCTACAATAGGAAGCGGACGTGGAGTGATATGACGTACATTATCTGCCATATGTTTGATATGTTCTGGTGTGGTACCGCAACAACCACCTACTATATTTACAAATTGGTTTTTAGCCCATTCCTCAATAAAATGTGCTGTTTGATGTGGAGCTTCATCATATTGCCCCATAGCATTAGGCAATCCTGCATTGGGATACGCCGAAGTGTAACAAGTAGCTATTTGAGAAAGTTCTTCAATATGGCTTCTCATTTCCTGTGCTCCTAAAGCGCAATTCAATCCTACACTTAAAGGTTTTGCATGTTCAATAGAAGTATAAAAAGCTTCTAAAGTTTGTCCACTCAAAGTTCTACCTGAAGCGTCCGTGATGGTTCCGCTAATCATAATAGGAAGTTCAGGAATTTGATTTTTTCTAAAAAATTCCTTGGTTGCAAAAATGGCAGCCTTGGCATTTAAGGTATCAAAAATAGTTTCAATTAAAATTACATCAACACCTCCGTCTACCAAACCTTTAATTTGTTCGGTATATGCAATCACCACTTCATCAAAAGTAACGGCTCTATATCCTGGATTATTTACGTCAGGTGATAAACTCAATGTTTTATTTAAAGGACCAATGGAACCTGCTATATATTTTTCGGTACTGTTTGGATGTTTACTTTGGTATTGTTGAATCGCATCTCTTACACATTTAGCAGCAGCCACATTTAATTCGTAAGCAAGTTCCTGCATATCGTAATCGGCCATGGCGATAGAAGTACTACTAAAAGTATTGGTTTCAATAATATCTGCTCCTGCTTCTAAATATTGTAAATGAATACCAGTGATAATAGAAGGTTGTGTAATACATAACAAATCATTATTGCCCTTCACATCACAATGCCAGTTTGCAAATCGTTCACCACGATAATCCTCTTCGGTGAGTTTATGACGTTGAATCATGGTACCCATGGCACCATCAATGACCAAAATTCTTTTTTGAAGACTCTCTTGAATTGACATAAATATATTTTTATGCATTTATCCAAAAGAAAGCAAAGAAGCTAATAATAAAGGGGGGCGATAATAGTATCGTTTATTAGTTCTTTTTTTCCTTACGGAGGCAGGTTGAACAATAAACAAATCCACCTGCAATGCGCTGCAAAGTTAATATACTATGGCATTATGGCCAAATCTACTGGTAAACAAAGCATACCAGCGCTTTAGCATCATGGGAATCAAGCAGTGGTTTTGATTTATTGAAAGGAGGCTGTTACTTCAACGTTGATTTTATCGGCTACCATTTTTATGAGTAAGCCACCAATGCCAAAATCTTTTAAGGTTACTACAAATTGAGCAGTGGCTTTAGGAAGGCCGCCTTTGACTTCAATGAAACCATTGGTTTGCATGGTTTTATTCACTCCATGAACTTGCATATTTCCTGACACCGTCACAGGATATTTTCCATCTTTGGTAAAATCGACCAACTTGATGTTCGTGATTTTGCCATTAAAAAAAGCACGTGGGAATTTATCCGATTCCATGTATTCGGTATTGAAATGGTTTTGCATCGTTTCCATATCAAATTTAAAATCCTTGATAAGCATAATAAAACTTAAGTCTTCATTTGCTTGTAATCGACTCGTAACCTGGTTGTTCACAGCGTCTATATCTTGATCATCGGCAGCGACAAAGTGAACGACCGCCTTATTTGTTGTATAGTTTTTTTGAGCGAATGCTGGAATTACAGCAAGGACAAAGCATAAAAGGGATAAGAGTTTTCTCATAATTCGGTGTTTAAACATCAAAAATACATTATTTCAATGAAATAACTGTCCTATTACTTATTTAATATACTGTTGAATTGGCTGTCGGTTAGAGATGCTTTTACCTAATGTCATTTCATCAGCGTATTCAAGCTCACCTCCAAAAGCAATACCCCTTGCAATAGTGGTGATAGCACATTGGGCGTTTGCTAGTTTTTTTTGAATGTAATAAATGGTAGTATCTCCTTGAATGGTTGGATTTAAAGCAAAGACCAATTCAGTGACTTCGTCTTTTTTTACCCTTTCAATAAGGGCGTCAATAGTTAATTGTTCAGGACCTATTCCATCCAATGGTGAAATGATCCCACCTAATACATGGTAAGTTCCATTAAATTGTTGAGTGTTTTCAATAGCAATTACATCTCTGATGTTTTCTACTACACAAATGGTGTTTTTTTGACGACCCGAATTGGCACAAATGGAACAAATAGTTCCATCACTAATATTATAACAACGCTGACAGAATTTAATTTCCTTGCGCATTTTTTGTAATACTTCACTAAACTGTGTTGTAACCTCTGTTTCTTGTTTGAGTAAATGCAATACTAATCTTAGGGCTGTTTTTTTTCCAATCCCAGGAAGTTTTGCAAATTCGGCAACTGCATTTTCGAGTAAAGTGGAAGGTAATTGCATGTGTTTATTAGAGGATATAAAATTACATTTTTAAAACTACATTGGCCTCGTTTTCCCAATTGGCTTTCACATTTAAAATGGTAGGCAACTTAATAACAATTTCGGGTTGTTTTTGTTGACTATATTTTCCCGTATCCCAAATGCCATTATTATTTTCATCTAATAATAATTTTAATTGATAGTCTCCAGGAGGCAATTTTGAGATTCTAAAGATTGCTTGCTTCATGGGGTAACTAAATTTGACTTTATTATCCTTTGTTAATTGTAAGATGGGGTTTTTAAAACTTTGATAATTGTTCATTCTTATTAAAACTGTTCCATATGCCGATTCACTCTTTGTTTTAAATGCTAAGGTATCTGATTTAAACAAAGTATTTCCTAATGTGTCTTTGACGCTTTTTTTAGGAATAATCAAATGTAATTTAGTAGACTCCACCCAATCATATTTGATTGTGATAAGCTTTTGAGTACTATCTATGCTAAGTGTCACATTGTCTAAAGGTTTATTTAATGTGTCGCAAAGTTGAATAGGGAAACTGTCATTTAATTGAATAGGAGCGTCAAAGGACAACAATAAATCACTTAATAAATCTTGTTCAGAACCTTCTAAACTTTTTGAATATCTTAAAAAAGACATTGCTTCCTTTTTTGCGTTTTTATTGGTAGCACTACTAGATGTTTTTTTCTTTTCAATTTTTTTAGCGCCTTCAAAAACGTAAAACAACTGCGTGTCTGTTTGTGCTTTTATTTCAATTGGAGCATTTAAAAAGCCAAAAAGTTTGGTGCTGTCGTCGTATCTCTTAGTGTAATCATTGGGAACTACAAAAGCATTAAATTTTTGATAAGGTAAAAATTTAAATTCAAATTGTCCTTTTCCATTTAGCTTAGTATAATAGACAGGTTTATCTTTGAAAATAGCTGAGTCCTTGTTAATGGGATGTAATACTACTAATAAGGTGCTGTCTATTTCGCCCGTTTCGGCAATTCGAACACTTCCTTTAAATATTCCTGTATCAATATAATTTCCGGTGCTAAATACGTAGGTAAATCCTTTTGCAATATTTCCTTCATTCACATCTTTAATAGCATTACCAAATTTCAAACTGTAGGTTGTATTATTTGCAAGAGTAT
>JAFMJX010000292.1 GCA_017853235.1 Chitinophagaceae bacterium
ATTGTTGGATTTCGATTCCATCGAACGTGCTGCCGAAATGGGAGCTCCTAAGTACATGGAATGGTACAGTGCGTTTGGTTTATTAGTAACCCTTGTTTGGTTATACCTTGAAATTTTAAAGTTATTGAGCAAGTTGAATTCTAAGGATTAAGGAGGTTTGAAAAATTTTTTAAAGGTCATGTTGCGCCCCGAGTCATCGGGGCGCAACATGACCTTTAATTTTTTATCTATTGTAAAAATGGTAAATTTGAAATACAACTCCCTGCATGCATTTTAAGAGAAACAAATTGGAGGACGCACAATTAATTCATTTTTATCGTTCCTTGCTGTTGCCTCGAATGATAGAAGATAAAATGTTATTGTTACTACGTCAAGGAAAAATAAGTAAATGGTTTAGTGGAATTGGACAAGAAGCTATTTCGGTGGGCGCAACATTAGCAATGGAATCCAATGAATGGATCATGCCATTGCATCGAAATTTAGGAGTATTTACAACACGTAATATGCCCTTGCAGGATTTATTTAAACAATGGCAAGGATATGCATCTGGTTATAGTAAGGGAAGAGAACGCAGTTTTCATTTTGGAAATAAAGCACATTATATATGCGGAATGATCTCGCATTTGGGTCCTCAATTAGCCATTGCGGATGGAGTTGCATTGGCATATCAACAACGAGGACAACTCAAAGCTACATTAGCATTTACAGGGGATGGGGGGACGAGCGAAGGTGATTTTCATGAAGCATTGAATGTGGCTGCGGTATGGGGTTTGCCCGTGATCTTTTTGATTGAAAATAACGGATATGGATTAAGTACGCCCACGCAGGAGCAGTATCATTGTGATAATTTAGTTGATCGAGCAAAAGGATACGGTATGGAAGGGGTGCGTATAGATGGAAATAATATTTTAGAAGTATATGAAACAGTGAAAGGAGTGCGTGAATATTGTATCAATCATCAAAAACCTTATTTGATTGAGTGTACTACTTTTAGAATAAGAGGACACGAAGAAGCAAGTGGCACTAAATATGTCCCTAAAGAATTAACAGAACAGTGGTCGCGTAAAGATCCCATTAAAAATTACGAACAATTTTTAGTGAAAGAAAAAGTCTTGAACGAAATGCAAGTGGCTACTATCAGAAATGAAATAAAAGATTTCATTGATTCGGTTTTAATGGAAGCCATACAACCAGAACCAACCCATTTTTCAATTGAAAACGAAATGGCAGATGTATTTGCGCCAACCTATTTGCAACATTTGACTAGACATGATCAATTGAACCACCCTATTTTATCATCAAAGCGATTTATAGAAGCCATATCAGATGCTTTGAGACAGTCCATGGTATTGTATCCTGAATTAATTATTATGGGGCAAGATATTGCAGAATATGGTGGCGCGTTTAAAGTGACAGAAGGATTTGTGGCACAATTTGGAAAACAAAGAATTAGAAATACACCCATTTGCGAGAGCGCTATTGTAGGAGCTGCATTGGGATTAAGTTTAGAAGGGGTGAAGTCGATTGTGGAAATGCAATTTGCCGATTTTGTAAGCGTAGGCTTTAATCAGATTGTGAATAATTTAGCGAAGATTCATTATCGATGGGGACAACATGCGGATGTTGTAATACGCATGCCAACGGGTGCAGGAGTGGGTGCGGGTCCTTTTCATTCTCAATCCAATGAAGCTTGGTTTACGCATGTCCCTGGATTAAAAGTAGTGTATCCATCTAATCCAATGGATGCAAAGGGGTTATTGATTGCTGCTATTGCGGATCCTAATCCTGTCTTATATTTTGAACATAAAGCATTGTATCGAAGTTTGACTGGGGCGGTTCCAGATGAATATTTTTATACTCCTATTGGTAAAGCAAATCTCCTAAATGAAGGAAGTGATGTTTGTATTATTACCTATGGTATGGGAGTGTTATGGGCACAGGAGTATCAACAAAATCATCCCGAACATTCCATTGCTATTTTAGATTTAAGAACTTTAGCGCCACTGGATTATGAGAGTATTAAACAGGTGGTAATACAGACCGGAAAGGTTTGTTTGTTACATGAAGATAATATGACAGGTGGAATAGGGGCCGAATTAAGTGCTTGGATTGCAGAACACTGCTTTGAATATTTGGATGCACCTATCATGCGATGTGCCTCGTTGGATACTCCTATTCCATTTAATTTGGAATTGGAAAAACAATACTTAGCTGAAAGTAGGTTAGAGGAAACCATGCAAAAATTAATGCACTATTGAGGATTGTTTATTCGTCTTTTAAAAAAGTGACTACTTTTTTAAATAAATCATAAGAGGTGAGTATGAATAACCCTTAATTTTTAATTAGGGTTATTCAATAAACAAGACCCTTTCTGAAATTTAAGGGTCTTGTTTATTTTACGCTAAAGATTTTTTCAAGGCCCCCCATAAACGAGGGCCTTGATTTTATTCATAAGTCTTTTAAAAAAGTGACTACTTTTTTAAATAAATCATAAGAGGTGAGTATGAAT
>JAFMJX010000293.1 GCA_017853235.1 Chitinophagaceae bacterium
TTGCAATTCCGTCTGCTAAAAATTTTGCTTTTTTAGTAATTGCATAACCATTTGGAGTGGGTGTTAGCCATTCTTTTTGAAGCATACCATTTACAATAGTTTGCGTATGTTCTAAAAAATCTTTTCCAAAGTTGGATTCAATATAATTTTTTTGGAATCCTTCCATACATCTAAGTGATGTCATCATGTATTCATTATACCTTGTGGCTAAAGGCAGTACTTCTATTTCAAAAGGCACTGTGTTTTCTTCTATCGCTTTTATATACAATGCATTGTTTGCAATATTCCATTGTCTGGATGTTTTATTATAGGAATGAGCAGAAGGCCCTAAGCCTAAATAGGGAATTCCATTCCAATAATTACTATTGTGTTTACTTCTAAAACCAGGCCTACTAAAATTAGAAATTTCATACTGTTCCATTCCGTTTTTTTCTAGCAGGTCTACTACCATTTCAAAATGCCTAGCTTGTTTTTCAACATCAACAGCTTCTATTTTTTGTTGCTCAATCATGGAATGTAAGGGGGTTTTTTCTTCTACAGTTAATGCATAGCAAGAAATGTGTGGAATCGCATAATGTGTGAGTTGCTTTAAATCGGCGATTAAATCATCGTCAGATAAATAAGGTGTCCCATATATCAGATCGGCACTTATATTTGAAATACCTCCTTGAATTGCTCCTTCAATGGCTAGCATTGATTGTTGGGTGGTATGTGCCCGGTTCATCCAATCCAGTGCTTTTTGTTGAAAACTTTGAATTCCAATACTCAATCTATTCACTCCAATATTTTTCCAGCTTTGAACCTTGTTTGTATTGATATCATCTGGATTGGCTTCTAAAGTGAATTCTATTTCATTGGATAACTTAAAGTGAAGTCGTATTTGATTGATAATGGAGTCAAGATCCTTTAAAGATAATAGAGAGGGCGTTCCGCCTCCAAAGTAAATGGTCTCAATGGGAGATGTCAAATACTCTTTTTGCAGCTCTATTTCATGTAAAAGGGCCTTCATAAAAGGCTCCATATATTTTATTTGAGTAGAAAAGTGAAAATTACAGTAATGACAGGCTTTTTTACAAAAAGGGATATGGATATAGATGCCTGCCATAATGAATAGGTAAGTGTATTTGACAAAGCTAGTTATAAGTTACTAATTCTGAATCAGGATACTTATTTTTGCATGGATGAAGTCATTTTTAAAATATACGTTTTTGATCATTGGGAGCTGGATGCTATTAAGCTCTTTTCAAAAAAAACAGATTTCATCATCCTCTATTGACACTTCTTTAAATGTGCTCGATTCCACTTTAGTGAAAGATACTTTACTCATAAAGTATGTGCCTGTGCTTCCTGCTAGTTTTCAAGAAAAAGACGGTATTTTTTTACAGTCCTCAGGTTTTTCTAATTTAAAAGATTCTTCCCGAAATATTTTAAAAGAGTATAAGTCCTATTTTTCTCAAAAATCAAATGGCTTTTTATTATATATGGATCATATAGCGGCACAAGGGAATAGTCAAGTAATTTATAAAATTGAACAACGTTTTTCGGTGCCTAATAAAGATCTTTTATTTTATACGATTGTTATTTTGATTTTTTTATATGGCTTTGTCAATAATGTGTATCCTCAATATTTCCCTAAATTATTCAATCAGTTTAGTCAATCTTCTTTAAGAATGATTCAATATAGAGAACAATTATTGCAAAACAGTTTGGGTTCCTTAATTGTTAATTTTTGTTTTATTCTGTCTTTTTCTTTATTGGGTACTTTATATATTTTCAACAACCATTTGCTGTCCTTGACTTTTTGGGAAGGCTTCCTATATATTACTTTATTTTTTATTAGTTTGTATGTTGGAAAATTTCTTTGTTTAAAATTGGCTGGATATATATTCAACACAGAGGAATTGGTAAGTACCTATATTTTCGTAGTTTTTATGATCAATAAAGTATTGGGCGTAATGTTGCTGCCTTTTGTTTTGCTGCTCGCATTTGCAAAACCAGTATTTTATCCTTATGCTATTATGGGAGCTGGGGTAGTGGCAATATTGCTTCTACTTTATCGATATCTTTTTTCTTTAACCTCTGTTCGCAACAAATTACATATCTCATCTTTTCATTTTTTTCTATACCTTTGTGCTTTCGAAATCTTGCCTTTGACCTTGTTGTACAAGTTTATTGTACAATATTTTGGAGGCACTTACTAATCTCGAAACTTGAATGATAAATGGCAAAAGAAATGAGTGGTGTAAAAAAATCGACTTCAACAAAGACCATTAAAAAAATTCTAATTTCACAAGCAAGGCCAGAAAGCGAAAAATCCCCCTATTTCGACTTGGAACGTAAGTATCCTGTGTCTTTATTTTTTCAGCCACTTATTCAGTTAGTAGCTATTCCTGCAAAAGAATTTCGCAAAACCAAAATAGACATTCCTTTATATACTGGAGTGATTTTTACAAGTAAAAATGCGATTGATCATTTTTTTAGAACCTGCGACGAATTAAAAGTAAAT
>JAFMJX010000294.1 GCA_017853235.1 Chitinophagaceae bacterium
TAAAATGGAATCTAGGATAAAACATAACTACTGAAAATAAAAAAAAGGGTCTCAATTAATTGAAACCCTTTTTTTGTCTGTGGGGGCACACGGGTTCGAACCGCGGACCCTCTGCTTGTAAGGCAGATGCTCTAAACCAACTGAGCTATGCCCCCATTTGAGGAGTGCAAAAATAAGGGGCAAATGCTAAATCCCCAAAAAAATCTTAATTAATTTAATTGAACGGCTGGAAGTCTTGTAGATTGACTATCATATACAAATAGCTCTAAAATCTCATAATCCCAGTATTTGCTGAGAGGGGATTTATCCAAAATGTCCTTCACTTCTTTTTTATCCTTTGCGTTAATCGTGATCCAAGATTGTTGGGTTTCCATACTTACCGCATAACTATCAATAATACCTTTGTTTAAAAGGTAATTAATATAAGTACGATGAGGTGGTACTAAAGACATAAAATCCTCATCCATGTCAAAAGAAATAATTGCTTGATATTTTTTCATCTGATACTAAGGTAATGTTTATTTCAAAATGACAAATTCTTGTTTAAAATATTTTGAATTTAATTTAAAATATAATTTAAATAATTTGGAATCACCCCAATTCTACCTCCCGATCCTGCTAAAAATATTTTGTTGGTATTGGGTTGTTTTTTAAGCACATGGAAACTTTCATTTGAAATTAAAAGCCAATCGTTTCCTTTATCAAATGATAAATCTACTCCCGATGTGCCACAAGCAATTGCATTATTAGCATCCAGATATTGTACACAGGATCGATATCCTTTTGGATCTCCCCTGGTTGGTTTGACGCTCCAGATAGCATTCATTTTTTGAAGGTGCACTAAATTATTATTGGTTGATTTATCTTTTGAAAAATCACCCCCAACGATTAATAAATCATTCCCTTCTGGCGATACTGCAATACTATTAGCTCCTGTAGAATTTCCACCTTGTAATATAGGTATATCCATTGGTTGGCCATCCATCCATAAACGACTTACTTTTCCCCCAGACACTAAATATTGATGCTTTTTAAAATGAGTAAGATTAGTAGCACTAGAAGCAAAAAATGCCTCTCCCTCTTTAGGGGATTCTTTAAAATAATCATTTGACATTAATTTCCAAGTGTCCCCTTTATTGGTTGTTTGTAATAAATAAAACTGTCCATTTATAGGATCGCCTATAACGTATCCTTTTTTTGTATTGAGAAAATCTATAGCATCTAAAAACATACTGGTGTCGGTGTTTTCATACACTTTCACCCAATTGGCTCCTCCATCTTTTGTTTTTAAAATGACGGCTGGTGCAGCTACCGCTACTATAATTGCTTCTTTTTTATTCCATGCATGAATAGATCTAAAATCACGTTTTTCATAACCTTTTACTTGCGACCATATAAAAGTATTCCCTCCATCCTCCGACTTTGCAATATTTCCCCCACTTCCACTAGCCCAAATAGTTTGTTGGTTTGGTATAGATAAACCTCTTATACTTACCCCTTTTTTTTGTGTGACTATTTCAATGGGATGGAACCCTAAGTTTTGTGCCAATAGTTGAAAATGCCCTAAAACAATAAAGGAAATTAAAAAGATATATTTTCGCATAATTAAATTCAATTTTGAGTTTTAAAGATACATATTAAAGATAGTTTATGATCCCATATTGGATGAGTCGAACACAATTAATGTTAGGCGATGAAAAAGTTGAGAATTTAAGGAAAAAAAATGTCCTGCTTATTGGACTAGGTGGCGTAGGTGGTATTTGTGCCGAAATGATTGCAAGAGCGGGAGTAGGCAAAATGACTATTGTTGATAATGATAAAGTAGATGCCAGTAATATTAATCGTCAAATTCCAGCACTACATTCTACTGTGGATCAACAAAAAGCACTCGTGTTAGGTCAAAGATTAAAAGATATCAACCCCGATTTGGAACTGACCATTTTAGAAGTGTTTATTAAAGAACAAATCACTAGTAATTTATTAGATAGTACTTCTTGGGATTATGTGGTGGATTGTATAGACACCCTATCGGCTAAAGTGTTTTTAATAAAAGGTTGTTTGGATAGAAAATTGCCCATTATAAGTTCCTTGGGAGCAGGAGGAAAAGTAGATCCAAGCCAAATTAGCATCGTTGATATATCTCAAACACATGAATGCAATTTGGCTAAATATGTACGAAAGAGGTTACAAAGTTTGGGTATTAGAAAAGGTTTACAAGTTGTTTTTAGTCCCGAAAAAGTGGATCAAAGTAGAATTATTGAAACCGAAAAAGCTTTCCCCAAAAAGTCAATAATTGGCACATTAAGCTATATGCCAGCCATATTTGGATGTACAGTTGCCAGCGTTGTCATTAGAGATCTGATGGCAAAGCCTTGATTTATAGCCCTATTTCTTTGAAATCAGCCTATTTTTACCTTATTTTGCACCTCCTAGAATTAAGGTAGTGGGTTCGGTAGCTCAGCTGGATAGAGCAACTGCCTTCTAAGCAGTAGGTCATTGGT
>JAFMJX010000048.1 GCA_017853235.1 Chitinophagaceae bacterium
GCGCGCAGCGCCATGGTTAAATTTCTTTTCTATTTTCGTCCATTCTTTCGTTGTATTCCAATGGATCGTCTTTCCAATTTTTATGATAGGAAACAAACCAGCCCAACCAAATAGATCTTGACAATCTCATTAATATAGGTTGCATCAAGATTAATAAAACAATAGCTGAGCCCATCCAGTAAAATATTCTGTTGTCCTCTAAATTAAAAGTCATCCCAATCAGCACTTTCCAAGCAACAAAAGTAGATACAAAATAGGCGACTGTTAAAGCATAGCTCACGTAACCTGTACCATAATAAAAGCCCACTTCAATTTCAGTAGGTTGCCCGCACACTGGACAGCGTTCATTCATTTTGGTAATATTAGATAAATCGTAGGGATTGTTTGAAACAAATAATTTTCCTTGTCTACAACGAGGGCATTTATTGGTCAATGTACTCCACAGGTAAGAGTTTTTCATGACACAAAGATATTTAAAATAAATTAAGCAATTATTTTTTCCATCTGTATCCCTCTACTGCCTTTAATTAAAATAGTATGTTGTTGAAAATGTTGATCAAGTATCCAATTTTTTGCTTGATCAGTGGTTTCAAAAAATAAATAGGGGTGAGCACATGTTTTAAAATCACCTCCTACTAAAATGACTTGCTTCCATTCAAATTTTTGCAAATAATCAATTAAGTCCTGATGTTCTTGAATACTATCTGCACCTAATTCTTTCATTCCACCAAGGCATACTATTTTTTGAGAAGAAGGGGTATTTGCAAAATTATCAATAGCTACTTTCATGCTACTTGGATTTGCATTATAAGCATCTAATATGACATCATTATTATTCCATTTCACTAATTGGCTTCTGCTATTATTGGGTGTGTATTTTTCAATGGCTGCTTTTATTTTATCTTCAGGCACTTTAAAATAAAGTCCAATACAAATGGCAGCTAACACATTTGGTAAATTATATTCCCCCACTAACTGAGTTTGAATTGCATGTATGTGACAAGCTTTCGTTAAGTTCACTTGGAGTAATCCATTTTGATTAGTGGCGTAACCTGTTACATTTCCATTTTCTTGACCATAACTTATTATCGCATCAGCCCCTTGACTCATATTTACCAAATAGTCATAATCGGCATTGATGAATAAACTACCATGATTCGCTTTTATAAAATCAAATAGTTCGCCTTTCCCTTTTCTAACACCTTCCACAGAACCAAAACCTTCTAAATGCGCTTTGCCACAATTATTAATGAGACCAAAATTAGGAAGCGTGTATGCGCAATAACTTTTAATTTCATTTAAATGATTAGCGCCCATTTCAATGACTGCCATTTGCGCATCCGATTGAATACTCAATAAAGTGAGAGGGACACCAATATGATTGTTTAAATTTCCTTGAGTAGTATAAGTTATAAAATGACTGGATAAAACAGCTGACACTAATTCCTTAGTGGTTGTTTTTCCATTGCTTCCAGTAATAGCAATAAATGGAATAGTGAATTGCTGACGATGGTATTTTGCCAATGATTGCAAAGTGCTCAATACATCTGCTACTTGAATGATTTTATGATCAAAAGAGGCGCTATTAGGAATGGGTTCATCTACTATTGCATAACTAGCGCCAGCTTCCAATGCAGCAATGGCAAATAAATTGCCATTAAAGTTGGGGCCTTTTAAAGCAAAATATAAATCACCAATTTTTAATTTGCGAGTATCAGTCTGTACATGAGGATATTGTAAGTATATCTTGTATAAATCTTCAATGGAATATTCCGACATACTATAAATATTAAAAAGAATAATTATTTTTTTGCCAGCAAACAAGTAGCCATCGCTACTAAACCTTCTTCGCGTCCTGTGAATCCCATGGTTTCGGTAGTAGTAGCTTTAATGGAAACAGCATCTTCTGCAATTCCTAAAATTTGAGCAATACATTTTTGCATTGAAATAACGTATGGTTTTATTTTAGGAGCTTCTAAACATAAAGTGGAGTCAATATTTACTACATAATATCCTTTTGAAGTAATTAAATCCAAAGTTCTTTTGAGTAAAATTTTACTATCAATATTTTTAAAGGAAGCATCATTATCAGGAAAGTGAGTACCAATATCGCCTAAACTTAGAGCACCTAGCATGGCATCACAAATAGCGTGTAATAAAACATCCGCATCGCTGTGTCCAAGTGCTCCTTTTGTATGAGGAATTAAAATGCCGCCAATCCAAAGATCACGACCTGCTACAAGTTGATGAAAGTCAATGCCTGATCCAATGCGAATATTCATGAATCTTATTTATTTTTTTTACCCAAACCAAACAAACCAGATTTTACAGGAGTTTCATAAAAGGCAGACATGGCGCATCTGAATCCTATGGTGTTGGAAGATTTATCTTGATCCATGAATCGGCGTGTGCCAGGATTTAACCAATAAGGACGATCCTTCCAGCTACCACCTTTGTATACTCTAGATTTATTTGAAATCAAAGTATTCATACCTGATTCGTAACTGGAATTATTGTTATCGTCACCATCTAATGCGTTGATGGCATCGGCGTGATCATAGTTTCTTGTTTTGACAGTAGAATCAGATTCGACAACTTTAATAATACGACCTTTGGCATCGCGGCGGCTTCCCTTAGGTAATTTAGTATCTACGGATTGGAATACATTTCCGCGGAATGGGTTAAAATCATCCATATCCATTGTGTTCATTGGACGATAAATATCTGCTACCCACTCATTCACATTTCCTGCAAAATTGTATAAATGCAAACTTGGATTTTGTAAGTGATTGTTTACTTTACCTGGAAAACCACTTCCATCATTTAAATAACCTGTCATGCCAGTATAATCACCGCTGCTGTTTTTAAAGTTAGCTACAAATAAACCTTGTTTCTTTCCTTTTTTGGTTTCTCTAATATTGTTATTGCCACTACCACTCCAAGGGAAAGGCATATCAGATGAGGTAAGTTGTGCATTTTTATTTTTAGCGTTGACACCATTTTTGAAAGATTCAATAAGCGAATTATTGCTCATCAAGCTAGTTTTAGCTGCATATTCCCATTCAGCTTCTGTAGGTAATCGGTAATCTGCCGTCATGACACCGTCTTCAAAACTCACTCTTAATTTTGGAGCGTCTTGTCCTTTTGCTGGCTTTTTATTTTTTATTTTAGAAGTGGGTTGTGCATTGTATTCCTCACTTAAATAAGCTTCCTTATTAAAATTGTTGGCACCTAAGGGTTTATTTTCAGGATTTTTGGGGTCAATAAAACCCATCTTAGTTAATAGGGTTTCATTGGCACGATCTGTTCTCCATCTGCAATAATCATTGGCTTGATTCCAAGAAACACCCACCACAGGGTAATCGTTAAAAGAGGGGTGTCTAAAATATGCTTCCACCATAGGCTCATTAAAAGCCAATTCACTTCTCCATACCAACGTGTCAGGACGTGCTTGTAAAACAATTGAATCCTGATTGGTAGGTAAGTATACTTTTTCCAACCAGTGTAAATATTCTTTGTATTGTCTATTGCTCACTTCTGTTTGATCAATGTAAAAAGAACTTACTGTGACTCTTCTTAAGCGATTATTCCAATCTCCAATCACATCTTCTTGATTAATCCCCATTGCAAAAGTACCTCCTTGAATGCGCGTCATGCCTGCATAAGGATCATTTTTACTATCAGATAACAATCCGGCAGAGATGCTTTTGAAGTTTTGATTTTCGGTTTTTTGTAACACAGCAGGGCCAATGATCAAAAGCGCGAAAAACAGTAAAATACTATTTATAAAATTCATAGTAATTATTTGAACAAATAGGTAATAAAATATATCGCGAATATAACTAGTTTTTCTTCATTTTATTCATATACAACCACATTCTTATGTTAGTAAAAGCTTAATTTTAGCTTATGAGATGGGGTGCCCTATTTATTTTAACATTTTGGATATTTTCAGCCTCGGATTTAAATGCGCAATCGGTGGGCCTTTCCAATGGAAAATGGGCCAAATTAGCGGTATCTAAACAAGGCATTTATCAAGTTACAGGAGCGCAACTAAAAGCTTGGGGATTTTCGGTGCCTTTGAGTAGTAGCCAAATTCAGTTATTTAATTTAAATAGTGCTTTATTGGTTGAAAAAAACCTCCCAAATCAACCAATAGGTCTATTTGAAAATGCTATTCAAGTTCAGGATGGAGGAGATGGGCAGTTAGATCTGCAAGATTATTTTTTATTTTACAGTGAAGGAGCAGTGAGTTGGAAATGGGATCAAAATTTTGCTCGATTTTTTCCTTCTAAACCTGCTATAGGGGATTCTGTTTTTTATTTTCTTACGCTTGGAAAAGATGGGAAAAGGGTACAAAAAATAAATGCTCATTTTTCATCTCCCCAAAATGTGGATGAAACAGAAGAAAGATTGCTGCTAGAAAAGGATTCCTTAAATATTTTAAATACAGGGAAGTTATGGGTGGGGCCTCCAATGGGATTGGGCATTGGGAAATCGCCTAAAGTAAATTTTAATTTGAATTTAGAAGGATTGAGTTTAGGTACTCCCATAAAATGGTTTTTAAAATATGCTGCTGCAGCCACGCAAAGTGCTAGTTCCTTCGAATTAAGAGTGAATGATGTCGTACAAAAAACTACCACAGTGCCTGCAATTTCTGGTTTTGTTTATGATGATGCTTTTAATTTAGTACAGGATACTTTTCAAAATATTGTTGGAACTGGATTGCTCAATACCAATTTGAGTAATGCCTTGATGACCCTTTATTTTTATAATAATAATACCAGCGCAACGGGATGGGTGGATCAAGTTCAAGTTGAATTTAAACGTAAAATAAATTTTAATACAAGTAAGTCCTTTGGTTTTAGAAGTCCAGAGGTGTTGGGGGCTGGTAAAAATTTGCAATACAACATAATTAATGCAGACGCAAGTGTAAAAGTGTGGGATGTTACTTATCCCGAAACCCCTTTCGAATTAGGGGTTAGCCTACAAAATGGAAATGCGGTGATACAACAATCTGCAGATACTTTACATGAATTTTTTGCAGTAAAACAACAAGGATATGAGATACCAAGTTTATCGGAAATAATCATGGTGAATGATCCTTCCTTATTAAACACCCCCGCTGCTGATTATATAATAATTACTGCGAGCAGTTATTTGCCCTATGCCGATTCTTTGGCAAAATTTCATGCATTAGTGCATGGTTTAAAAACTTTTACCACCTCTAGTAGCAAAATTTTTAATGAATTTTCGGGAGGTCAACCAAGTCCCATTGGTATTCGTAATTATATTAAATATCTATTTCAGCAAGCCGCTAAAAATAAATCTAATCCTCCTCAATATTTGCTTTTATGGGGAGCAGGTAATTTTGATCTTAAAAAATTGAACAACCAATTTCAACTTCCTGCCTATGAGAGCGAAGCTTCTAATTCTATTTTATCAAGTTATACCTCAGATGATTTTTTTGCAATTATCAATGACAATGACGACATTAATTTTCCCAATAATATTCAAAATTTAGGGCTATCAGTGGGACGCATCCCTTCAAGAAATATTGCAGAAGCAGATACCGTGCTTCGTAAAATTACTTCCTATCAGCTGGGTAAAAACAGGGGGTCTTGGCGCAATCAATTAACTTGGGTAGCAGATGATGGAGATTATAATTTACACTTACAACATGCGGAAGAAATTATTAGTGGGTTAAAATTGAAGCAGCCGCAATGGAATTCTAAAAAATTATATTTGGATTTATTTCCAGCTGTATCCTCAGCAGGAGGAAACACTTATCCGCAAGTCAATGCAGCACTTCAACAAGCCATCAATAGTGGTAGTTTGCTTTTGAATTACACAGGTCATGGGAATTATACTCGTTTGGCAGAAGAGGCTGTGATAACACAACAAGATATTCAACAATGGGATAATGCAGACAAGCTTCCATTAATGGTTACTGCATCCTGTGACTTTGCACCTTTTGATCAACCACAATTACAGCCCATTGGACAAGATGCCTTAATGAAAAACAATAAAGGCATCATTGGATTGGTAGCGGCTAGTAGGTTGGTTTTTGCTTATATTAATAAAGAAATAAATAATGAGTTTATTCAACAATTGCTGGTGCCAGATACTTTAAATAATTATAAAACAATTGGTGAATCATTGCGACTAGCGAAAATGAAGCACTGGAAAAATGGAGGCGATCATTTAAACGCATTTAAGTTTAATTTATTAGGGGATCCTGCTTTGCTACTTGCAAAACCAGATTATCAAGTAGCCATTGATCAATTGAATCAAAAAACATTTATAGGGAAAGATACTTTAAAGGCAGGCGGAAAATATCAACTCACTGGTCGTGTTACTTCAGGTATCAAAACCTTATCTGGTTTTGATGGAGTGGTTGAATTCACTTTATTAGATGCGCCCAAAAAACAAAAAACATTAGCAAACATTAATTCTAGTACTCCAGTGGAAGTGGTCCTGCAAGAAAATATTTTATTTAAAGGAAAGGCTATAGTAAATAAAGGCAATTTTGCTATTGATTTCATTTTACCAAAGGAAGTTACTTTAAAACAAGGTACTTGTAGAATGCAACTATACGCTACTACGATTGCAATGGACAAAGATGCTTTGGGTGTTTATGATAGTTTGTGGGTGAATGATTATTCAAGCAATGTTTCGTCAGATACTTTAGGACCACAATTTGTTCATATTTATTTAAATGATACTTTAAATGATTATAAAAAACAAAGTTGGATCAAACCTCTTTCCACCATTTATATTCAACTTGCAGATAGTTCAGGTATTCAAACTTCAGGTAATTCTTTAGGACATGATTTAAGTTTAGTAATAGATGGTGCGGTGAACACGCCTATTATTTTAAATAATTATTTTTCTGCCGATTTAAATACGTATCAAAAAGGACGTGTTACTTATTCTTTACCCAAATTAGCTGAAGGGCCCCATGAATTCGTAATCAAGGCTTGGGATTTGATTGGTAATTCAAGCAAAGACACTATTCGCGTGTTGGTTCCCAATGAAACAAATTTGACCATTCGAAACTTGACGAATTATCCTAATCCAGTAGAAGGGTATACGCGATTTAGTTTTGAAATCAATCAAACAAAAAATGTAGAAAAAAATCTAGAGTTTTGTATTGAAATATTTAACCAGCAAGGTGTTAAAATACTTGCAAAAAATTATGATCACATTACTGTATATAATAGAACAGTAATTGCAGACTTTGTTGAAATTGGGACTTTGCCTCCAGGGGTGTACTTTTATAAGCTTACGATTAAAAATAGTAATCCATTATTGTCTGCTACAAATAAATTAATAAAGTATTAGTCATTTGGAAATTGATAGTTATCTTTAATTAGTGAAAAATTAAAATTATGTGGAATAAAGCTGGGATCTTTTTTTTGGTATTGTTTCTGTTTTCAAATACAAAAAGTATTTCCCAAAATACCATTAAAATTCAAAGTACTGCAGTTCCCTTTATGTTGATTTCCCCTGATGCACGTTCTGGTGGAATGGGAAATTTGTCCATAGCAATGACACCTGAAGCGAATGACTTATTTGGTAATACTTCCAAGCTGCCTTGGATGAACGAAAAAAGCGGATTTTTAATAAACTATACTCCCTGGTTAAAGGATTTAGGATTAAATGATGTGTATTTAGCCAGTATGGGTTATTATAAAAAACTGGATGATAAAAGCGCTATCAATAGTTCACTTCGTTTTTTTAGTTTGGGTAATATTACTTTTTCTGATGAAAATGGAACGGAGCTTCCTTCTACCAAACCATCCGAATTTAGTTTAGATTTTGGGTACAGCTTTTTGCTGTCTGAGCAATTTAGTTTTGGTACTACTTTAAGATATATACATTCCAAATTGGTACAAGGTTCTTTGTTAAATTCCAATATTAATTATCGTGCTGGGAATACATTGGCTGCTGATGTTTCTTTGTTTTATAAGCAAAATGAAAATATGCAAGGATTTCATGGAGGCATAGTGCTATCTAATTTAGGAGGTAAAATCAGTTACTCTAATGAGACCACCAATAAATATTTTATTCCTGCAAATATTGGCATAGGACTTGCTTATTTAAATAAATTTGACAAAGAAAATTCTGTGGAATTTGGGGTAGATGTGAATCGTTTGTTGGTGCCTGCTTACCCTACTGCAAACACAAACGGGGAGAGAGATCAATATTTTTCTCAGTCAGTAGTATCTAGTTGGTTTAATTCTTTCACGAGTAAATATGGACCTCCTATGGGTGAGTCATTGCGAGCTTCTATTGGTATTGAATATAATTACTCCAATCAATTTTATTTAAGAGGGGGGTATTTATACGAAGATCAGTCTCGTGGTAATGGACAATATTTTACACTAGGAACTAGCTTTCAATACTTGAATAATAAATTCAATATTTCTTATTTAGTGCCTTCTGGTGGTGGCTTGTCTCGAAATCCACTTTCCAATACCCTTCGATTTGGGTCCATCTTTTATTTTTAACAAAATCCTTTTGACTTCCATTTTGTGAAGCTGGGATTTCCTTTCTTTTTTACCTATTTTTGTTGACATGTCAAACTTAGTATCCATCGTCAATAAAAGCCATCATCCTTTGCCGGAATATGCTACTCCAGGCTCATCTGGCATGGATCTTCGTGCTTTTTTAACTGAATCTATCGTTTTGGCGCCTATGGAAAGAACTTTAGTGCCTACTGGTTTATTTATAGCATTGCCAGAAAATTGGGAAGCGCAGGTGCGACCCAGAAGCGGACTCGCAATAAAGCAAGGTATTACCTGCTTGAATACTCCCGGTACCATTGATGCAGATTATAGAGGCGAATTGAAAGTCATTTTAATTAATCTTTCAAATGAGCAACAAACAATTCAGGATGGTGATCGAATTGCTCAAATCGTTTTTCAGGAAGTAGATAAAGTCCTTTGGCAACAGGTGGACCAATTAAATGAAACACAAAGAGGTGCCGGTGGCTTTGGGCATACTGGCAAAAAATAAATGGAATGAAATTACAACGCTATCTTTTTTTCTTTTTGATGTTACTGCTCGTTTCATGTACTACCATGAAAAAAGTGCAAGTCATTCAAGAAGCATTAACAAAAAGTGATACAGCAAAAGTGCAATTAGTGACTGAAATTAAAAAAGTGGATTCAGGCGCTATTGTGAAAGATATTTTGCAAAAAATCACTGCTACAAAATTAGATTTCAAAACAATGAATGCACGCATTAAAGTGGATTATGAATCCGCTAAAAATGCCGACTCCTACATTGCTAATTTAAGCATGGTAAAAGACAGTGCAATTTTTATTACTATTCGAGGTGCCATGGGTGTAATTGGTATAAAGGCTTTGATTAAAAAAGATAGTGTGGTGTTGATCTATCCCTTAAATAAAAAAGTGGAGCGAAAGCCGTTGATTTATTTGCAAGAAGTGGTTAAAATACCTTTTACATTTACTACTATTCAGGATTTGCTCATTGGCAATCCTATTTTCATGGATAACAATAAAATGGTTTCCTATAAACTGAATAATAACAAGCTACAAGTGAGTATGCTAGGCAACTTATTCAAAAATTTAATTATATTAAATGAGGATAATTCAAAAGTTCTTAATTTAAAACTAGACGACATAGATGTATCACAACACCGTACTTGTAATATAACTTATAGTAGTCATGTCGCAGTAAATCAATATCAGTTTCCATTGATTAGAGATATTGCTATTTCTGCAAATACTAAATTGGACATTCACATGGAATTTAAAGAATATTCTTTTAATGATCCTATTAAATATGCTTTCACAATTCCTAAACCCGGTAAACGCAAATAATCAAACATGTTTCATAAAAATAGAATGATAAAAACTTCTTTGCTGTTGGTTCTAATACTTACTAATATTATGTTTGCTCAGGCTCAAACTAATACATCAAGAGAGGATTTGCAAAAAGAAGAGCAAACTTTACGCAGGGAATTGGAGGAGTTAAATAATTTAAAAAATCAAATACAAAAAAATAAGAATAGTTCTTTGGCCCAATTGTCTATTATTAAAAGTAAAATAGCTAAAAGACAGGCTTTGGTTAATGGAATTAAAAAACAAGTTGATATTTTGGACAAGGCCATTGCTGCTAATCAACAAGATATTCAAAAGTTAAATAAGGATTTAGATACTTTAAAAAACAGGTACGCCAAGAGTATTATTTTTGCTTATAAAAGCCGAAGTAGTTATGAATATTTGAATTTTTTATTTTCTGCCAATAGTTTTAATGATGCTGTCAAAAGAATTACTTACTTAAAAAGTTATCGCCAAAATAGAACAGCTCAAGCGCAAGCAATAGATATGTCGCAAAAAGATTTAGGCGTTAAAATTACTGCTTTAAGTACCAATAAAAATGATCGCGTTAAAACATTGAATGTCCACAATGATCAATTGAAAGT
The DNA here is from genome assembly GCA_017853235.1 of Chitinophagaceae bacterium. Lineage (GTDB taxonomy): Bacteria > Bacteroidota > Bacteroidia > Chitinophagales > Chitinophagaceae > Sediminibacterium. The sequence goes on from JAFMJX010000048.1 coordinate 10,457, forward strand.
TTTAGTGGTAGATCAAAAAGAGCAAGATAAAATTGTATCTCAATTAAAAAGTAAAGAACAGGAAATTACAGCTCAAGTAAAACAAAAAGAATCTCAAAGAAAAAAAATGCAGTCGGCGATTTTAGCGATTATTAGAAGAGAAACCTTAGAAGCTGAAAAAAAGGAAAAAGACAGATTAGCAAAATTAAAAGCAAATAACGACGCAACTTCCAAGCCTAAGCCTAGTAATGAAAATAAAACGGTTGCAAAAGTGGATAATAAAACGAATACACCCGAGGGTGGTTTAAAAAGTACCACCGATAATCGTCCTTATTCTGCTTTAGAAACAACCGAAGAAGGTCGTGAAACTTCTATTTCATTTGAAAGTAATAAAGGCGCCATTCCTTGGCCTGCAGATAAAGGTTATTTATACGTGCATTTTGGAGTTGAAAATATTCCTGGTACTAAAATAAATCGTAAAAGTGATGGCATTGAAATAGCCTTACCTAAAGGGTCTTCTATCAAAAGTGTAGCGAATGGTA
>JAFMJX010000049.1 GCA_017853235.1 Chitinophagaceae bacterium
TAATGATATCGGTATTATGTTCAACTACAATCAAAGAATGACCTTGATCGATTAATGCATTAAAGGCTTTTAATAATTTATGAATATCATGAAAATGTAATCCTGTAGTAGGTTCATCAAATATGAATAACATTTTTTGAGATGCTTTCCCTTTTCCTAAAAAGCTGGCTAATTTAACTCTTTGTGCCTCACCGCCACTTAAAGTGCTACTACTCTGCCCCAACTTAACATATCCCAAACCAACTTCTTGCAATGGGCTGATTGCGAATACTATATTTTTTTCTTCCTTAAAAAATTCAATAGCTTCATCTACGCTCATTTCTAAAACATCATGAATGTTCTTGCCTTTATATTGCACTTCCAATACCGCCTCCTTAAAACGTTTTCCGCCACAATCCTCGCAAGTTAAATGTACATCAGCTAAAAATTGCATCTCTACTAATTGTTCCCCCTCTCCTTTACAAGTGTCACATCTACCTCCATCAACGTTAAATGAAAAATGTTTGGCAGCAAAGCCTCTAATTTTAGACAATGCTTGTTTGGAATACAAATCACGAATTCCATCATACGCTTTAATATAAGTTACAGGATTACTTCTGGATGATTTACCTATGGGGTTTTGATCTACCATTTCTATTTGATCTATAAAATGCAAATCACCTGCAATAGACTGGTACCCTCCAACCATTTCAGTTGGTAACTGTTTGGATTTTAATAAAGCATTATATAATACTTGTTTGACTAATGTAGTTTTTCCGCTTCCACTTACCCCACTTACCACACATAAAGTATGTAATGGAAAATTGATATTTATATTTTGTAAATTATGTAATTGTGCTCCTTTTAATTGTATAAAATGCTTGGGTTTGCGTGTTTGTGCAGGAGGTGCAATTGCCAAAGTACCTTTTAAATATTTTCCCGTTAAGCTTTCAGCATGTTTCATTAATTCAGTTGCAGTGCCAGCAGCAACCACTTCGCCACCTAAATGAGCGGCTAAGGGGCCCATATCAATAATATGATCTGCGTGTCTCATGATTTGTTCATCATGTTCCACTACAACCACGGTATTACCCAAGTTTCTTAAATTTTGTAATACTTTGATCAATCTTTCAGTATCTCTGGAATGCAAACCTATAGATGGCTCATCTAATATATATAAAGAGTTGGTTAAATTACTTCCCAAACATCTTGTTAATTGAATACGTTGACTTTCTCCACCACTCAAGCTATTTGCTAATCTACTTAAAGTTAAATAGCCTAAACCTACATCCATCAATGTTTGTATGCGTTGTTCAATTTCAATTAAAATTCTTTTAGAAATAGTTTCATCTTGCTTTGATAATGATAAGTTTTTAAACCATTGTTGTAATTCTCTTACTGGCATTGCACATAACTCGCCAATATGTTGTCCGTCTATTTTTACATACAAGGCTTCCTTTCGCACACGATAACCATTACAATCAGGACAATTGGTGCGCCCTCTATATCTACTTAATAAAACTCTAAACTGAACTTTATATAAATGCGCTTCTACATCTTTAAAAAAATCATCAATGCCATAGGCCTTTCCAATCCCTTTCCATAGTTGTTGGTATTGTGCTTTAGTGAGCTTATGTATGGGTTGATGTATAGGAAAACCTTCTTTACCGGCTTCCTTTACAAACTGATCTCTCCACCAAATTAACTTTTCTCCTTTCCATGGTGCAACTGCTCCATCATACACAGATAAATGAGTATTAGGTATCACTAAGTTTTCATCAATTCCCAACACCTGGCTATACCCTTCACATGTAGGACAAGCACCATAAGGATTATTGAAAGAAAATAAATTTGGAGTGGGTTCGTCAAATTCAATACCATCAAGCGTAAACTTATTATTAAAACTTTTAAGGGTTGTTTCATTTTTTTCAACCCACAACAATCCTTCCCCTTCATAAAATGCGGTACCAATGGAATCACTTAATCGATGAATATCTTCTTCTTCAAAATCCTTCACCACCAAACGATCAATTAAAACAAATACATCCGCTTCTTTGAATTTTTTTTGAATCCCATTTTTAGGCATTGTGAGTATTTCCTCGATTCGCTCAATACTAGATCCCTCTTTGGGATGGCGAAGATAGATACGACTAAAACCTTTTTGGATTAAAATATTTAATTCCTCTTGAATGTCTCTTTTGGCTTGCTGTTTAAAAGTGACCAATAAAACTATCTTATCCCCTTTGGCAGCTTTTTGTACATATGCTACCACATCTTGCACATCTTGTTTTTTTACGATTTCACCACTTATGGGAGATACTGTTTTACCAATTCTTGCAAAAAGCACTCTTAAATAATCATAAATCTCCGTCATACTTCCAACCGTACTTCGGGGAGTTCGGGTGACCACTTTTTGTTCAATGGCAATGGCAGGACATAAACCTTTAATATAATCCACATCGGGTTTTCCCATACGTGACATAAATTGTCTTGCGTATGATGAAAGACTTTCGGCATAGCGCCTTTGGCCTTCTGCAAACAAGGTATCAATGGTGAGTGATGATTTACCACTTCCAGACACCCCAGTCACCACAATAAACTGATTGCGTGGAAATGAAACTGTCACATTTTTCAAATTATGCACCCTGGCACCCACCACTTGAATGGTATTTTGGGAACTTTCTTGGGGTTTGGATTTTTTAGTGACAGCCATACAGCAAAATAACACATTCCAAGTCAATTGGTTGCCGGAAAAGGCTAATTTATTTTAACCTCAAAAATGTGGATAGCGTTGAAATAAATTTCTTGTTTTCCACAAGTGAAAATGCAACCCATTTAGCGCCTAATTTGGTACTACTAACCCGATGACCTACTACTAAAAAACAAAAAATGAACAAAGCTTTACTTTTATCTGACAATGAATTAATCGAATCTTTTCAGGCCGGAAACACCCGTGCTTTTGATACATTGATAGATCGCTATCAAGAAAAAATTTATGCGGCCATTTTATTTATGGTAAAAGACAGCTACTTAGCAGAAGATTTAATTCAAGAAATATTTATCAAAATCATAGATAATATTAAGCAAAAAAAATATGCTGAAGAAGGTAAATTTTTGCCATGGGCTTTACGTATATCTCACAACTATTGCATTGATCATTTTAGAAAAGTAAAGCGTACCCCCACTATTAAAACAAGTGATGATCAAGATATTTTTGAAGTCATCAAACACACTGACCATTCAGCAGATTATAAAATGACGCGTTCCCAAACGCATCAAAATATTCAAGCATTAGTGGATTTACTACCCGAAGAACAAAGAGAAATTATTGTACTTCGTCATTATGCCAATTTAAGCTTTAAAGAAATCGCAACCATGACCAATTGCAGCATCAACACTGCTTTAGGAAGAATGCGTTATGGTTTGATTAACTTGAGAAAAATGATGAACGAGCGTGGTTTAATGTAAAGCTGAACTACATTTAAGCCATTCCAGATAATCTTGTACATTAGGAGTATATCCTACTGGATGTGATAATAATTTTTGTTCAGGACTTAAAACCACATATAGCGGCTGAGTAACTTGATTAAAATTTTCTGCCTGAAAAGTGGCCCATAAATCTCCTACAGAATGAATGTCTTTAGTTTGTCCTAATTTATTTTGATAGGTAAATCTTTTTTCAATTGGTAGTAAGGCTTTGTCATCAACATATAAAGACAATAAAATAAAATGTTCTTTGATAAAGCTACTTACAGCGGGATCACTCCATACATTTTCTTCCATCTTACGACAATTCACACAAGCCCAACCTGTAAAATCAATTAAGATAGGTTTATTTTGCGCTTTAGACATTGCCAGTGCTTGTTCATAATCATTGACCACATTGGCATGTAAGGATTCTTGGCTTTTATTGTTTCCTATATAACTATATTGTGTTGGAGGAGGAAAACCGCTTAAAAATTTAAGTAAATAAGCATTTTTAGGAGACATCCCTGCAAATAATAAAATTGCAAAAGCAAAGGCAACTATTGCAAATACTTTTCGAGCTCGAGCAATGGCAGCCCCTTTCACATCATGTGGCAATAATAAATTTCCATTTAAATAAAGTGCTAAGCCTATACTGATAATCGCCCAAATGGCTATGAATACCTCTCTTTTTAAAAGCCCCCAATGTTGCACTAAATCGGCATTAGATAAAAATTTAAATGCAAGTGCTAATTCTAAAAAGGCTAACACTTTTTTGACGGTATCTAACCAACCACCCGATTTGGGCAAACTTTGTAGCCATTGAGGGAAAATAGCAAATAAGGTGAATGGCAATGCTAATGCAAATCCAAATCCTGCCATGCCTTGAGTTAAAGCCCAAGCGCCTCCTTGTAAAGAACCTACCAACAAGGTTCCTAATATGGGGCCTGTACATGAAAAAGAAACAATGGCTAAAGTAATTGCCATGAAAAAAATACCACCAAAACTGCCTAACCCACTTTTAGCATCTGCTTTATTAGCAATTCCACTTGGCAATGTAATTTCAAAAAAACCAAAAAATGAAATTGCAAAAAAGATAAAAATGATGAAGAATATAATATTTAATGTAGGGCTGGTAGAGATACTATTAAAAATTTCAGGCTGCACATTACCCATTACATGAAAAGGAATACTCGCTAATACATAAATTAAAAAAATACTCAATCCATATAATAGTCCGTTTTGGATTCCTTGTTTTTTGGATTTTGACCTTTTAGTAAAAAAAGATACTGTCACTGGAATCATTGGAAATACACAAGGAGTGATCAGAGCAATCAAACCACCTAAAAATCCTAAAATAAACACTGCCCAGGCACTTGATTTTTTACTGTCTTGAGCAGCTTCTCCACAAGCGTTATCCGGAGCTGTTAAAGCATTTGCAGGTAATTGAATTTGAAATCCAGCCACTTTTTTCCCATTTGACAAATATATTGCAGTAGGAATTTCAAGCGCATAAAATTCATCCCCTTTAGCTACTTGAACATTTAAAGTACCTTGTAATGTATCTGGTTGAAAACCTGTTATAGTAACCGTAGACATCCATTCAAAGGACCCGGTAAATATAAAAGCTTTGCCAAATAAAACATCTTTTGCTAAGGCTGGTTTCACTGAAGTAAATGGATCTCCAGTATGCTTTACAGTTTCTAAATTAAAATGATCAAACGGAGCAGTGGTAAGTGCTTCAGAAGATTTATCACCAGAAGGCGTTTGTCCATATACATGCCAACCCTCTTTCACTTTAATATTGTATTGAAGCGAATAAGCAGAATCATTTAAGGCACTAGCAATAACGGAAACTTTCACTAAACTATCCGATTGCGCAAATGCATTAGCCTGTATAGATAAACTAAAAAATAATAAAATACCAAAAGATAAAATTCTTCTTAACATAGATTTATTTAATCAATAAAAGAAAGAAGCTCTATTGAATAGCTACTTCAAAAGGCACTTTCATGGAAGGCAAGCATTTTTCATCATTACAAACTTGATATTCCACCACTCCCGTTAATTTTGTTTTACTTGGAACTTTCAAAGTAATAGATTGCACAAATTGAACTTTACCACTAAAAAACATCAATTCTGTATCAAAATTTTTGTCATACATTTTTTCAAGTTTACCCAACTCTTTAGGCTCTCCTTTAATTTGAACAAGCGGATTGGACTTGAATTGAATTTCGGTTGGTATAGGACCGTTTTTAACATGTTGGGAATAGATATGCCAAGGAGCTTCTACATTGGCTGTTAAAATGACATCATATTGTTTATCTGCTTTTTTAACAGCTTCGAATGTCCATTTTACAGGATTTAATCTTTGTGCTGAAACTGAAAACACAGTACATCCAAGAATAAAGAATAATATTATTTTTTTCATAGTCCCTTTTTTGAATTGATTGACTAAATGACCCCTTAATTGAGCAACCCTAAAATTTTAAATACTTCCTTGCCATCTATATTTCCTAAAGCGGGGGAAGTCGCGCGTTCTGGATGCGGCATCATGCCAAATACATTGCGTTGATCATTACATATACCTGCAATATCCCAAGTAGATCCATTGGGATTGGAAGTACCACCTACATTTCCTTGGGCATCACAATATTTAAATAAAATTTGATTGTTTTTTTCTAGATGTTGTAAAGTAGCATCATCTGCAAAATATCTTCCCTCTCCATGAGCAATTGGTATTTGCAATGCCGCACTTGAGTTGGTCTTTATGAAAACATTTTTGCAAATAAATTGCTGATTGGCATTTTGTAATAAAGCACCAGGAAGTAACCCACTTTCACATAAAATTTGGAACCCATTACAAACCCCTAATACTTTGCCCCCTTTATTTGCAAATTCAATAACAGATTGCATCATGGGACTAAATTTTGCAATAGCCCCACAACGTAAATAATCGCCATAAGAAAAACCTCCAGGTAATACGATACAGTCTTCTGTTGTGAAATGAGATAAATCACTATCCTTATGCCATAACATTTCAACGGGATGTCCTAAATCTTTTTCTAAAGCATCCTGCATGTCTCTATCACAATTAGATCCTGGGAATACTAAAACACCAAATTTCATAGTCTTACATATTAAGGTATTAGGGTACTATTTGAAGGCTCAAAGTTAACAAAAACCGCCCGCTCTTGAGCAGTAAATTTCTCACTTAACCTAGGTGGTTATACACAATCACAGCTACTGCCGTCCAAAATAACAAATTGGGCATTAGCAGCCTTTTAGGCGTTGTAAATGCAAAACTAATAAAGCAGGCTAAAGGGGTAATTAAGATGGCTGAAGCATATAGTGCTTGAGCTGAAAAGATAATAGGCTGAAAGAATGCCAAGATAAGCACCAAAAAAAGCACCCCCCAGTATTTTCTGACTTGTATGATGAAACGTAGTTGTTGTTGTTGCCAGTGATAAAACCCAGCTATTAATTGGACCCCGATGACTACTAAAGCCAAAATAACATTTAACTCGGGTTGCACCAATGGATTTTTCCAATTTAATTTAGGCAGAAAATGTCTAAAAGTATTTGCTTGATTGGTTAAAAATAAAAAAGTAAACAAGAAATAATAAGGCAGTATGATACCCATTAATAATACCAACCATTCAGGTAATTTAAAAGGTCGAATGATGGCAACGGCAAATAAAACCACAGGAATTAAAATTGCGATAGGTTCATATAATAAAATAGAAACGCCTACAATAAGTCCCATATTAAATTCGAGGGTTTTAGGTTGTGTTTGATCGTATAACTTAAAAAGCTTCACTAAAATCCATATGACTAAAGAATTTGCTATTAAGCCTGCACTAATCACATCCCAATATGGAAAAAGGGCAGTTAACATAATATATGTAAATGCCGGCAAATAACTTATTTGCTGAAACATTTTGAATTGACTTAATAAAATATTGATTCGAACAGCTTGACTTAAAACAATGACATGAAATAAAATTATAAGTGCCAAAGAATTTAATGGCTTAACATGATGTATTAAAATATAAGACAATAAACCATCCGATTCGTTGGCTACCACCAATGGTGGATGAGACCAAACATGAAAATGAACCAATACACTTAAGACTAGTAAAAAAATTAAATTAATATCAGATTTGTCTCTAAATAAAAAAACCATTAGTACTATTTAAATTGAACTTTTGCAAACCCGATTTTACTTTTGTATTGATAAGGTAAAATTGCTTCATGATCTCCCACTTGCTTTAACATACGTGGCATCCATTCGTAATTTTTTTCACTGGTCATGATGGAAGCCCCTTTTGTTAATTGACCTTGCGCTGTTAAAGCATTAATCACTAAAAAGTGAATTCCTTTTTGTTTTTCATGATATAAAAATTGTGTGCCCTCTTGATTTTTAATAATACCATACCCAATAAATTGATCTACATTTTGATCAGATTGCGATTTATCAATAGTCTTTACCCATTGTAAACTTCCGTTTTTGTCAAAAGATAATAAAGCAATTTTATTTGCATTGTAGGTCACTGATGGATAACCATAATACGCAAAGGGATTTCCCCAAGGACGCATCATCCAAGGATTCATTCCCCATCCCATTCTTGCCCAAGGATAAAAGCCAAATGGACGATTCCAATAATTAAACATAAATGGATTATAAAAGGCGCCTCCATAGTAATAATCCCATCTGGAAAATGAGTTATGATTCACATAGGATTCCGCTTGCTCCGCAACCACCACATAACTTCCATCCTCTTGATGACTGATTCTATCTACATAACAAGCATCAAAGGCATCTTTTATATTTCTTTTTTGAGCAACTGCCCATCTTACTGCATCTGTAAAGCGATTGGCATTGGTAACTACTTCTTTACGTGTCGCAATATCCCAAACATAAGAATACAATCCTTCAACATGTCCCTTTTTTTCAGTTGCATAAAAAGAGTTTAATAAAACTCTGTTTTTATTGTTATCTACTGTGAGGCGAATATTATCTAGCAATAAACTATTATTTATGACTGGAGATTCTACCACTTCAGCTCCACTAGCCGATAAAAATATCAAGCTTACAGCAGGAGCAGCATTAGCTTGCGTGCTATTACGTAAACAATATAAGTTTCCTGCATTGTCTAAAGCAAAATCGGACAAAGCACTTTTTTTACTTTGCGATTGAACGCTAAATTCGGAACCTCCAATCACTTCAAAATTATTATTGAGTGTCAATGTTTTTACTTTTAAAGCGGATGGCTTCGTGGTATTTACACTAAATAAAACCATCTTTTGATGATCATCACTTTGTAATAAATTAAACACTTTTGTACCAGAAGCTGGACGAATTTTTTCGGCAGTATCTAAAATTTTTGGTGTACCTACTAATTGCCCTTCCTCACTTAGTTGAGCCGCAGCAGCATATAAGGTTGTATTTACTTGAAATTGATACACTACAAATACCTTATCCGAAAAAGTGAAAAATTCTAAACCATTTAATTGTTTTGGTAAAAACGATAAATCATTTTGCTTTACCATCAACATTTGAGCATTGTATTGTGCGATAGTCGATATACCATCGTTGTTTTTAAAGACCCAATAACGATCTCCTACTTTTCCTAAGATTTCATATTGCATTCCTTCCTTATCTGTTTTTTCTATGGAAGAAACCGTATAAGATTGTGCTTTCAAAGAAGCATTTCCTAAAAGGCATAACATTAAAAAAACAATAAATGACTTTCTCATAAAATCTAGATTTTTGATAGCACAAATTTAATACAATATTTAGCTAGAATGGTTATTCAGCAACAATATTAACGGATGTTTAAATTTTTGAATTACCCTTTGAGCGTAGCTCCTTGATCGGTGACTTCTAAAGTATAGATTCCTCCTTCTTTCACTGCCCAATTATTGACCTCATGGCTGATGGAAAAATCATAACAAACTGGATATTGAAAATGACTAATATGTGATTGTATCATTTGATATGCATCCATTCCAAAATCTTGTGGGGTATCTTTTAAATCCGTAAACCCACCCACGATTAATCCTGCAATATTTTCCCAAACCCCCGCTCTAGCACACTGAATCATCATGCGATCTAAATTATAGTGATGCTCTCCAATATCTTCTATAAATACAATTTTTCCTTTCGTATCCAATTGTAATGAAGAACCAATTAAGTGCGTCATCATACACAAGTTGCCACCTACAAGTGCCCCCTTAGCCATTCCATTTTTTTGCAAGTGATGGGTTTTCCCTGTCAAAATTTGTGGCACCCCCTCCAATACATTTTTGAGTGACTGAATAAAGGGCACTCCTACTTCCCCTTTACTAAAAGCAGCAGCCATAGGACCATGAATACTCATTGTATTTTCTTGTTGTAAAGCAGCATGTAACACCGTTATATCGCTAAATCCTATCACCCATTTTGGATATTTTCTGAACTCAGAAAAATTGATTTTTTCAATAATCCTGGTCATCCCGTATCCCCCGCGAGCACATAAAATGGCCTTTATATGTGGATCATCTAGCATTTCTTGTAATTCAGAGGCTCTTAATTCATCTGGTGCAGAAAAACTATACGATTTGCTACCCACCGTTTTACCCACATGGACTTGATACCCCCATTTTTCAAGGGTTTCCACTGCCTTTTGCACCTTTTCAATTGCGATAGATCCTGCAGGGCAAAGGATTCCAATACGGTCACCTGGTTGTAAGTAAGCGGGTTGAATCATTCCACAATATTAACTACTTTTGCAGGAATGAACACACCAAAAAGATATTTAATTACGGCTGCCTTGCCTTATGCCAATGGATTAAAACATATTGGACATTTAGCAGGCGCCTATTTGCCGGCAGATATATACGTGCGTTATTTAAGGGCACAAAAAAGAGACGTGGTTTTTGTTTGCGGCAGCGATGAACATGGTACTGCCATCCCAATTCAAGCCACCAAAGAAGGTACCACCGCACAGGCTATTATAGATAAATACCATCCTATCATTGAACAAAATTTTAAGGACTTAGGTATTGACTTCGATATTTACCATCGCACCAGCGATCCCTTGCACCATGAAACAGCTTCCGAATTTTTTAAAGCCTTAGAAGAAAAAGGTGATTTAGAAACCAAAACCAGCTTACAATATTTTGATGCCTCTGCTCATTCCTTTTTGGCGGATAGATACATCAAAGGAACTTGTCCCAATTGTGCACATACCGAAGCTTTTGGAGATCAATGTGAAAAATGTGGCAAAAGCTTGAGTCCTGAAGAGTTGATAAATCCAGTAAGTACATTAAGTGGTAATGCTCCCATTAAAAAAGAAACCACACATTGGTATTTGCCATTAAATAAACATGAAGCTTTTTTACGTGAATGGATTTTAAATCAACATCAAAATGATTGGCGACCAGCGGTAGTAGGGCAATGTAAAAGTTGGATAGAAGGAGGATTGCAACCTCGTGCCGTAACACGCGATT
>JAFMJX010000050.1 GCA_017853235.1 Chitinophagaceae bacterium
CTGGAGCCGCTTTTTTAGCAGGCACAGCCTTTTTTGCTGGAGCTGCTTTTTTAGCATGTGCAGCCTTTTTTGCTGGAGCCGCTTTTTTAGCAGGTGCTGCCTTTTTTGCTGGAGCCGCTTTTTTAGCAGGTGCAGCCTTTTTTGGCGCTGGTTTTTTTGTAGCCATAATATCTATCCTTTTTGTAAAACTGAAATCCTTAATTTATAGTCATTTATCTCAACGTCGACCCCTTCCTCAATGGAAGAAACCCAGTCAATTTTCAATGCCAGAATCTCGCGGCAAATATAGTCTGAAAATTGATTAATGGCTTCCTTGAGTTCTGTGTTATCCACAATTTGGAGTAAAATCTTGTCAGTAAGCTCAAAATTGCTGTCTTTTCGGATGTTTTGGACCCTATTGACCAATTCTCTTGCATGCCCTTCTTGTAATAAATCTGGGCTAATTGTAATATCTAGTGCCACAGTTAATGCTCCTTTTACTGCCACACTCCATCCTGGGATATCTTCTGCTATAATTTCAACTTCGGTCAGTAATATCGGGATGATATCTCCATCCACATCCAACGAATACACTCCTTCTTTTTCTAACTGACTAATTTGTGCTTGGGTAAAATTGCCAATAAGCGCAGAAGCTTGTTTCATTTTAGCTCCAAGCTTATTTCCTAATAATTTAAAATTAGGTTTCACCTTTTTACTAATCACCCCTTCGGTATCCGTGATGTAATTTATTTCCTTCACATTTACCTCTGCCAATATCAATTCTTCCATTTGCTGAATGGCTTCCTTCATGGCGGGATTTAAAACAGGTATTAATATTTTTTGTAATGGTTGACGTACTTTAATATTTACTTTTTTACGAACAGATAAAACCAAAGAGCAAATATCTTGTGCCATTTGCATACGACTTTCTAAAGCAGCATCCATTTTTTGAACATCCGCTTTAGGAAAATCAGCATGATGAATAGAAGTAACTTTAAAACGATGGGTGGTTTGATTTAAATGACGGAACAATTGATCACAGAAAAAAGGTGCAATGGGCGCCATTAATCGAGCAATGGTTTCGATACATTCATATAAAGTTTGATAAGCACTTATCTTATCTTCAGTATAAGTTCCTTTCCAAAAACGACGACGACACAAACGTACATACCAGTTACTCAAATGTTCATCTACAAAAGTTTCAATCGCGCGACCAGCAGCAGTAGGCTCAAAATCATCCATGGATTGCGTCACGGTTTGAATTAGACTATTCAAGGATGAAATAATCCAACGATCAATTTCGGGACGTTGTTGTACTGGAATGTAATCTTGTTCAAAATGGAAGCCATCTACATTTGCATACAAAACAAAAAATTGATACGTGTTGTATAATGTGCCAAAGAATTTTCTTTGCACTTCCTGAATTCCAGATAAGTCAAACTTTAAATTATCCCAAGGAGAGGCATTGGTCACCAAATACCAACGTGTTGCATCCGCACCAAATTTTTCAATCGTTTCAAAAGGATTCACCACATTGCCCAAACGCTTACTCATTTTGTTGCCATTCTTATCCAACACTAAGCCATTACTCATGACTGCTTTGTATGCTACACTATCAAATAATAATACCCCTAAAGTATGAAGCGTATAAAACCATCCTCTGGTTTGATCTACTCCTTCACAAATAAAATCGGCAGGAAATGCTTGCCCTTTATCTATCAAGTCCTTGTTCTCAAATGGATAATGCCATTGAGCATAAGGCATCGCACCTGAATCAAACCAAACATCCACTAAATCTGATACCCTTTTCATAGGTTTACCTGTAGCACTTAATAGTTCTATTTGATCTACAAAAGGTTTGTGTAAGTCTACCTCCAACTTGCCGTCTTTAATATTTAATGACAGGTCCTTATTGAATCCTTTTTCTTTTGCTGCTATATAACCAGCAGTTAACTCTTCAATAGAACCTATACAAATTTCTTCTGTGCCATCTTGCGTTCGCCATATAGGTAAAGGTGTTCCCCAATATCTACTTCTACTTAAATTCCAATCCACCATATTTTCCAGCCAGTTTCCAAAACGTCCTTCCCCAGTGCTTTTTGGTTTCCAGTTGATGGTTTTGTTGAGCGCTACCATACGATCCTTTACTGCTGTGGTTTTAATGAACCAAGCATCTAATGGATAATATAAAATGGGTTTATCAGTTCTCCAACAATGCGGATAATTATGTTCGTATTTTTCAACTTTAAAAGCACGATTTTCTTTTTTCAACTTCACCGAAATATCTACATTGACATCCTGGTATTCTTTTTCATCTTTGTAATTTTTTACAAATCTGCCACTAAACGCTCCTACTCCCTCCACAAACTTTCCTTCTCTATCTACCAAAGTGAGTATCCCTAAATTATATTTTTGTCCTACTTTGTAATCGTCTGCACCAAAAGCAGGGGCGGTATGAACTATACCAGTTCCATCTTCGGTGGTCACAAAATCACCCAACATAATTTTAAATGGATCTCCTTCAATATTTTTTGGATCATTTGCTTCAAATGGCATTAACTGATCATATCTTAATTCATTTAATGCAGTACCCTTACATTCATACACTACTTTCCATGGGAGAATTTTATCTCCTTCTGTAAAACTATTCAAGTCTAATCCTTCTTCTTTAAAATACTTTGACACCAATGCTTTCGCTAATAAAACATTCACTGGTAAAGCAGTATAAGGATTAAAAGTTTCAACTACTACGTAATCTATGTTAGGGCCAACGGTTAAACCCAAGTTAGAGGGCAAGGTCCATGGGGTAGTAGTCCATGCCATATAATACAAATCATTGGGTGTTCTGGTATTTTTTATAGCATCAAATAAAAATTGACTTTGATCAGATACTGCTGCTTTAAACATGACTACTGCAGAAGTATCTTTAACGTCTTTATAGGTGCCAGGCTGATTTAATTCATGTGAACTTAACCCAGTTCCAGCAGCAGGTGAATAAGGTTGAATGCTTACGCTTTGATACAAATAGCCTTTTTTGTATAGGGTACTTAAAATCCACCAAAGCGTTTCAATGTAATTATTTTCAAAAGTGATATAAGGATTATTTAAATCAACCCAGTATCCCATTTTGTTGGTGATATCATCCCACTCTTTTTTATAACGCAAAACTGCTTCTCTACATTTTTTATTATACTCCTCTACCGAAATTTTAACCCCAATATCTTCCTTTGTAATACCCAATTCTTTTTCTACTCCTAATTCAACTGGAAGTCCATGGGTATCCCATCCACCTTTACGTTTTACTTGAAACCCTTGCATCGTTTTGTAACGACACATCATATCCTTTAAGGTACGAGAAATGACATGGTGAATACCTGGCATACCATTGGCGCTAGGTGGCCCTTCGTAAAAAACAAAAGGTGTTTTTCCTTCCCTCAATTGAACAGATTGCTCAAATGCTTGCTCCTTTTTCCAGGTAGCTAAAATTTCGGCCTCAATAGTAGGCAGATGGAGTCCATTAAATTCGGGGTACTTGTTATTCATAAAACGCTTATCCTAGCTCATTTTTAGGGCACGAAGGTACGAATAACCCCTCAAAAAAGCAATCCTGAATTTTGCGTCTTATTCGGCAGTATCTACTGGAGATTCAGCATTGTTGGAAGCTGCAGTGTCCTCATTTTCAGGCTCTTTGAAAAATTTACCCTGAAACAAGAATAAAGCGATGACCCCCGAACTGATTGCTGCATCGGCAAAGTTAAATACGGGTCTAAAAAACTCAAATTCCTCACCTCCCCAAAATGGGAACCAACTTGGGAAATGGGCATTTTGAATAATTGGGAAATAGAACATATCCACCACTTTCCCATGTAAAATGGGGGCATAGCCACCACCCATAGGAAATAATTGTGCAACCAAAGTGGTATATGGAACACTTGCATTAAAAATTAAACCATAAAAAATACTATCAATAAGATTTCCTAAAGCTCCGGCAAAAATGAGAGATGCACAAAGTATAAAACCGCTATGGTATTTTTTTTGAATAAACCCCTTAATTAAAAAAACACCCCATATGACCGCAGCTAAGCGAAATAAGGTTAAAGCGATTTTTCCAAAATCGCCGCCAAATTTTAAACCCCATGCCATGCCTTCATTTTCGACAAAATGAAGTCTTGCCCAATTTCCAATGATGGCATGTTCTTCCCCAATGAAGAAATTTAATTTGATATAAAATTTTAAAGCTTGATCTATAAAAATGATCGCAGCAATTAAAGCAAAAACTTTTTTTCCGTTCATAGCGTTTTATTAATTCTTTGCAAAGATAAGTTAGTCTTGAATATAGATCCGTTTTACTCTTTGTCCAATAGATGTTAAAATTTCATAAGGTATCGTTTCGGCCCAAGTAGCCATTTGATCAATAGATACATTTTTCCCAAAAACTTCAACAGTATCCCCCTCTTTGACCTCCGCAATATTTGTAACATCAATCATTGTCATATCCATACAAATATCACCCACTGTTGGAGCTAATTTACCATGCACCCACATGGCCCCTTTTCCTTTCCCTAATTTTCGATGATACCCATCTGCATATCCTAATCGGACAGTTGCAATAACACTATCTTGATGTAATAAACCTGCGCGATTGTACCCCACAAAGGAACCTGCAGGTAATTTTCTAATTTGAGAAATGGTTGTGGTGAGTTGAATCACATTTTCCCAACCAAAACTTTTTTCACCTATCCCATACAATCCAATTCCTAGGCGGACCATATCCAAATGATATTGCGGATGCATTAAAATGGCACCTGAGTTCGCTATATGTTTTAACGAAACATAACCCATTGATTGTTCCAACTCAAATGCCGAAGCCTTGAATTGACTTAATTGTGATTGTGTGAAATCCAAATATGCTGCTTGTCCACTCGCGCTCAAATGACTAAAAATAGATTGTACTTTTAAAGAAGGCATTTCTTGTATGACTTCTGCCAATGCTGGAATTTCGTGCATATCAAATCCTAAGCGATTCATTCCAGTATTCAGTTTTAAATGAATAGGAAAACCTAAAATACCTTGCGCTCTAATAAAATGATAAAACTGATTGAGCAATTGAAAAGAAAATATTTCTGGTTCTAGTTGATATTTTATAAGCGCATCAAAAGAAGATGCATCTACATTCATCACCATTATTGGAATATGAATTCCCGATTGACGTAAAGCAATCCCTTCGTCGGTATATGCTACAGCCAAATAATCAACATGATGAAATTGAAGTACACGAGCTACTTCAACACTGCCTGCACCATATCCAAAGGCTTTCACCATTGCCATCACTTTCACTTTAGCGCCAATAGTCTTTTTTACTTTTTTGTAATTAGCAACTAATGCAGTTAAATTGATTTCAACCTTTGTTTCATGTGTTTGCAATTGTAACAAAGCATTGATTTTTTCAAGTGCAAAAATTCGAGAGCCTTTGATTAAAATAAATTCATCTCTAAAGGATTGCAAATCCATTTTTTGTTCAAATTCATTCACATTTTGAAAACAAAAAAGCTCACTTATTTTTAAATCCTGATGGGGTGCAATTGCTGCAGATAATTGGGGGCCAATGACTATAAATTTTTTTATATGGAAACGCGATATCGTATTCAACAAAACGGAATAATTGACAGTGCCTTTTTGTTGTTCATACAAATCAGAAAGAATCAAGGTTAATGATAAATTACCTGCCTGTTGTTGCGCATACTCTAATGCCAATTGCAAAGAATGAATATCATTGCTGTAACTATCATTTAACAATAAACAATTTTGATTGCCTTTTTTTATTTGCATACGCATATCTAAATGCGTCAATTGGTTCATCTTAGCCTGTATTTCCATCACAGGAATATTCAGATGCAATAAAGTTACCCAGCAAGTAATCGCATTTTGAATTGAAACTTTATCCGTAAAAGGTATGGTTAATGAAAGTAGCTGATCTTGATAAGAAGCTTTTAAATAAGTGTTTTGCTGCAAATTTTGCTCTGAAACTATTTTAAAATTGGCAAACTGCGACTTGCCCCACAAAATAATTTCTTGATCCTCCATTTTTTCGGGAATGGATATATCATTAGCAATTAAATCATCGGCATTTACTATTACTGTTTTGGAATGACTACACAACAACCATTTTTCTTTCCATTTTTGTTGTATAGAATCAAATCCTTCCTGATGCGCAGTACCCAAGCTTGTAATAATTCCAATGCTAGGCTGAATCATAAATGTTAAAGCGTTCATCTCACCTTGTTGAGATACTCCAGCTTCAAAAATGGCTAAATCGTGTTTTGAAGACATTTCCCAAACGCTTAATGGCACACCAATTTGAGAATTATAACTTCTTGGGCTACGAATAATTTTAAATTTATTTTCCAATAACTGGTACAGCCATTCCTTAACAATGGTCTTGCCATTACTGCCCGTGATTCCAATCACTGGATAATTAAAATGTGATCGATGATCCTTTGCAATTGTTTGTAAAGCATGTACCACATCATTCACTTTCAAAAAATTTGACCCTTCATACTTGCGCTCGTCTATTTCCTGTGATATAATGAAATTTCTTACCCCTCGTTGGTATAATTCAGGAATATAATGATGCCCGTCATTTTGAGAAGTGCGAATTGCAAAAAATAAAGTAGTTGCCGGAAATAATAAGCTGCGGCTATCAATTAATAAATGCTCAATGGTTGCAGGGAATAACATAGTTTTTCCCGTAGACAAACAAGAATTGATATGTTGAATAGAATAGGGCAATATTTAAATTATAGAGTTGGGTCCTTAAGATCTTTAGGCAATTTCTTTTGCTTATTAGTGAATATAGAATATAGGATAGAGCCTGTAATACAAAATAAAATCACTAATAAGGATAAAATCACTTGTGTATTTTTATCTAACCACATATTGATATAATGTTCCCCTAACATTTTAACACCTATAAAAATAAGTACGATCGCAATTCCTTTTTGTAGATGTTCAAATTCGTTCACCGCCCCTCTTAATAAAAAGAATAAAGAGCGAAGACCCAACACAGCAAAAATATTTGAAGTGTAAATAACCAAACTACTTTGCGAAATTCCCATGACAGCAGGAATAGAATCTAATGCAAAAACCAAATCAATGCCTGCTAATAAAACTACTACTACAAATAAAGAAGTATACATGGGTTTTCCATTATGACGAATCATAAACTTTCCATCTCCATCGGAATTCGAAATTGGCAAGAAGCTTTTTAGAAGTTTATAAATTTTAGATTCATGAGGATCAAATGCTTCTTCCTCATTTGCTGTATACATTTGATAGCCAGTATACACTAAAAAAACACCAAATAAATAAAGTATCCATGAAAATTTGGCAACTAAAGCAACTCCTAAAGTGATAAAAATAATTCTAAATAAAATAGCTGCTAGAATACCAATTAATAAGACTCTAGAAAGGTGTTGCTCTTTTACTTTAAAGGCATCAAAAATAAGTATGAAAACAAAAATATTATCAATACTTAAACTCCATTCCATCAAATAACCACTTAAGTATTCTAATCCTAATTTTTGACCCTCCTCTACCCACATAAAAATAAAAAATCCCAAAGCAAGTAATACCCATAAAAAAGTTTGGCGTAAAGCTTGGCGAATAGAAATAGTGGTATTTTTTTTACTCAAAAACCCTAAATCTAAACTTAAAGCAATAAAAATTACTACCCCAAAAACGCTGTATACGATTTGATCTGTTGTCATATTATAAAGATACATGATGAATGTTTACACCCCAAAACGACGTTTGCGAACCCTCACTCCAATTCCATAAAGTAGTGCTAAAACAACCAGCGGACCAATTATTAAAATTAATTGCCAAAACAATCTTGCTTCCTGCACTTTTTGACTGTCTAATAATCTTAAAACAATGGATTTATTTCGACTATCTAATAGGCCTACTGGTTCATTTAGATATTGAATGGTATTTTGGAAAAATTCACGATTGGCAAATCGATATTCCTCCATGGGAAGCATCCCCATGGCTAAAGGACCTTTATTTTTGTCCACTTTATTAGTGAATATATCGGCATCTGCAATCACTACCTGTTTGGAACCTTTGCTTTGACTTGCAAAGGGCACCCCCGACTGGGAGGAAACAGAATCCAACATTGCTTGACTCATTCTGTTGGAAAATAAAGAAATAAATTTGCCCTCTAATAAAACTGCAATGGGTAGATGATGTTGATGAAATTGCAACATATCCTCTTCCCCTTTCACAGAATTCAAAGAAATCAAAGAAGGTGAACTAATCGTTCTCGTGTTTGTATCAGAACTTAATAAAATTCTTTTTTGTATTCCTCTTGCAAAGACGGTGTCTATGCTAGATGGGAATAAACTTAATACCCTATCTAAATTTTGCGTAAGTACATGCTGGTTATTCCCTTGTAAAAATGGATAATAGGCCCAAGGTAATCGCTGAATTAAAGGACTTCCATTAGCTTGTGTTCCAACGACCATTGGTATTTTAGCACAATTTAAATCCTGCACTAAGTTTAAGTTAATTCTAACTCCCATTTTAAAAAATAAATCACCTAATCCTAATCCTCTATCATAAGCAACATAAGAACCATCAGTTTTTTGCAAACTATCGTATTCGGCATGCAAGGGATCAATGGCCCAAATGATATTCCCCCCTCCCATCACAAACTGATCTATTTTTAATTTGTCCATGTCCGAAAATGGCTGAGTAGGCTTTACAATTAATAATGTTTTTATTTTTCGCGCATCAGGATATCCTTTGCTTAAATCAAATACACTCAAATCGTATTGATGTCGAATGGATTCTCCAATATCATTTACCGTTAAATCAACAGGTTCTCCATTTCCAATTAAGTAAGCAATGCGCGGGATGCTTTGTCTATTTAATAAATAGATGGCTTGTACTATTTTGTACTCAAGTAATGCCTCTGCTGCATTAAAACTCGCTTCCTCATCTATTTCTGGAATATCTTTTACAATATTATAAGGCTTGTAATATTTTTGAGCACTTCTTAAATCAATAGCGTATGGCTTTTGCCCATTTACTTCCACCAATGCCCCTGGTATAATAAGTTGATCTACTCGTTTGTCTTGTTTGTCATTTTTTTGAATTCTCTCAATAGGCAAACCTAATTTAGCGAGGCTATCGTACATTTGATACAATGCCGTGTCCTTATACAATTCATTTGGAACCTCCCATTGCCATTGAATTTGAGCCGGATTTAATTGGCTTAATTGATCCAGCATTGCAATGGTGCTGATGGCCAATTTTTTATATTGAGCTGGCAAATCACCACCCAAATACAAATGAACTTTTACTGGTAATTCAATTTGTGAAATAATTTGTTTAGACGTCTCACTTAAAGTGTACCTTTTTTCTTTTGTTAAATCCCACTGTATTGGAAATAAATGAACAGCATAATTGAAACCAATGATCAAAAATAAAAATATACCATACTTGATCTTTCCTTGGATGTATTCAATGGTACCCATTGCAAATAAAACAATGATAGATAAAAAATAAATCACATCCTTTAAAGCTACCAACCCCTTACTCATATTTTGAAAGTGCACTTGCAATCCTAACTGCTTCACATAAAATCCAAGACCATCAGCAAAAAATGAAAACTGACTGATACTGTCAAACCCTTTTAATAGAAACAAGCAAACAAGAATAGAAATTAATAAAGCGATCAAATTATTTTTGGTAGCACTACTTACCAAAATGCCAATGGCAACATACACCATAGCTAAAAATAATAATCCTATATAACTTCCTATGGTGGCACCTATGTCAATTCCTCCTGTACTACTCAATAATTGTAAAACAACTGCATACAAAAAAGTAGGGGCTATAGCAGCCAACAATATACATACAGCACCCAAAAATTTCCCTATCATCAATTGCAAAGGCTGTAAAGGCAAAGTTCGTAATATTTCATAAGTCCCTTGTTGATACTCTTCAGAAAAGGAACGCATGGTGACTGCAGGAACCAAGAAAATTAATAACCAAGGCGCAAAGTCAAAATAAACTTGCAAACTAGCATAACCAAAATCCAAAATATTATAATTGGGCAAAACAAATAAAAGCAGCCCATTTACTAATAAATAAAAGCTGATGATTAAATAGCCAGTAAAACTACTCAAATACTGTTGTATCTCTTTTTTGGCAATGGCCCACATGATTCAAAGCTACAAAAAAAACGCCCCCGAAGTTTCGAGAGCGTTTGATATTCATTTGTTAAAATGTAATTATTATACAGCAAAACTTTCACCACAACCACAGCTTCTACTTGCATTTGGGTTGTTGAAGTAAAAACCCTTTCCATTTAATCCGTCCGAAAATTCAAGTTCGGTATTCACTAAATATAAAAAGCTTTTTAAATCGGTGACTATTTTAATGCCATTGTGTTCAAATACTTGATCCATTGGCTTTATTTCATTGTCAAAATCAAGTTTATAACTAAGTCCAGAACAGCCACCACCCACTACCCCTACTCTTAAAAAATAGTCAGGGTTATGAAGGATATCCGCATCCTGCATCAGCTGTAAAACTTTTGCTTTTGCTTTATCGCTCACATAAATGGAATTATCGGTAGCTACTTCGCTCATTAGTGCACTCCTTTTTCTTCAAATACTAATTGTTCTAAACCATTTTTAGATCTGAAATCATTAATAGCGGCTTTAATCGCATCTTCAGCTAATACTGAGCAGTGAATTTTAACTGGAGGTAAATTTAATTCCTCTACTAAATCC
>JAFMJX010000051.1 GCA_017853235.1 Chitinophagaceae bacterium
TTATATTTTTAGGGCTCTATTTATTTTTCTTATTTAGATTGATTCGAATAGCCGAAAGACAAAGAAGTACTTTTTCAAGAGTTTACGCATATAGTGTGGTTGGTATTTTCTTTTTTCATATTGCTGTAAACATTAGTATGACTATTGGATTGTTTCCTGTAGTAGGAATCCCATTACCATTAATAAGTTACGGAGGATCTTCCTTACTTACCTTTACCGTATTGGTATTTATTTTATTAAGACTAGACGCCGACAGGCAAATGGTACTTCGTTAAACTTTTTCTATTTATGCGCATTCATCCTTTATCCGAGGGTAGTTTTACCATTGATCACACCAAAGTGTTTGTCCCTTTTAGCGCTTCAGAAAATAGCATAGTGGATAAAGGAAGTTTATTGGTAGAAATTCAACCTTTTGTAGTGATTACACAAAACGATATCATCTTATTGGATACCGGACTGGGATATACCCGTTCTAATGGAACATTGCAAATTCATGAAAATTTAATGGCATTAGGGATTGATCCTTCTTCCGTCACCAAAGTTTTTATGAGCCATTTGCATAAAGATCACGCAGGAGGACTTAGTTACGTACATGCCCAACATGGGGATCGATTCATTAGTTTTCCTTATGCTACACATTACATTCAAAGAAGAGAATATGAATTAGCGTTAACAAAAGCGAGCGCTTCTTATATCATAGATCAAGTGGGTATCTTAGATGAATTTAGCAAAGTCTCATGGCTAACTGAAGATCAAGGGGTCATAGACAATTTGATTCATTACCAATTAACTGCTGGGCATAGTTTATACCATCAAGTGGCATGGATCAAAGAACATGGAGAAACGATATTTTTTGGAGGAGATGTAGCACCACAATTACAACAAATGAAATCCAGATTTGTAGCGAAATATGACTTTGATGGCAAAACGGCCATGCAATGGAGACAACAATGGTGGGAAAAAGGCCAACAAGAAGCTTGGGAATTTGCCTTTTACCATGATATCAAAACACCCACCTACCAGCATCAAACAAACATTCATTAGGAATCAATACTAGCAAGGGTTTCAGCGATGCTACCCTTTTTTGCACTACCTTTATGGTACTGCATTATGTCAAACAATTTTAATTTTTATTCCAGTCAGTTTCGAAAAAATGTTTCTGATAAATATATTATCTATAATAGTTTATTCGCTGCACTTCCGTATTCGGGTATTGCCAATGTAGGAGCCTTGCTGCCTATTTTATTGCAAACCTGCGAAGAGGGATTTAGTAAAGAGAAAACACCCATTGAAATTGTTGACTATTTTTTCAAACAACACACTTATGTTGACAATGAAAAAGAAAAATTAGACCATTTATTCAAATATGTTCAATACATAGAACGTCAAGTAGTGTTATTTGATGCTATCGAAGATGCTGCTTTTACCAGCATGAACGATATAGAAGGGAAAGGAAGTTTAAAGTCTTTATTTAGAGAAGCAGACATGTTAGGCCAAAAACTTGCTTTAAAAGAAAAATTAAATTCTTTTAAAGTGCGCATAGTTTTAACAGCACATCCCACCCAGTTTTATCCAGCCAATGTTTTAGGTATCATTCATGATATGGGACAGTCAATAAGTAAAAATGATTTTAATACTATTAATCAATACATTCAACAATTAGGGCTTACTCCATTTTTTAATAAAAAACAACCTACCCCAGTAGATGAAGCGACTAATTTAATGTGGTATTTGGAAAATGTATTTTATAATGCAATCGGAAACATTTATTCCCATATTGTCAAAGAAATGTTTAATGACCAATA
Organism: Chitinophagaceae bacterium; assembly: GCA_017853235.1. Classification (GTDB taxonomy): domain Bacteria; phylum Bacteroidota; class Bacteroidia; order Chitinophagales; family Chitinophagaceae; genus Sediminibacterium. Next base: position 1,806 of record JAFMJX010000051.1, read on the forward strand.
TGAGGAAGAAAACCCATTTATAGAATTAGGTTTTTGGCCAGGAGGAGATCGTGATGGCAATCCATTTGTGAATGCGGCCACTACATTAAAAGTAGCCAGTGCATTAAGAAGTAGCATTGTAGTTTGTTATTACAGAGATGTTAGAAAATTAAAACGTAAACTTACCTTTACTGGTGTGGACATTTTAATCAATGAATTAGAAGCTACTTTATATGAAAATGTATTTAGACCTAATAATACCAATCCAATATCAAAGCAAGAATTAATAGATTGTCTTACCACCATCAGAACTAAATTAATTCAGGAAGATTATTCATTGTATTTATCAAAATTAGATAGCTTACTTCATAAGGTGCAAATATTTGGCACTCATTTTGCTTCATTAGATATTCGACAAGACAGTCGTATTCATCGATCTGTATTAATGAGTATCCATGAACATCTTAAGTCTACGCAAGGAGTTGGTATACTACCTGATGACTATGAAATGCTTTCCGAAGAGGCGCAAATAGATGCTTTGCAACATATTTCTGGTGCAATTAATTGTGACAATATAAACGAAGGTATCACCAAAGACACCCTAGAAAGTATCCAAGCGATTAAATTCATTCAAAGCACAAATGGTATAGCAAGTTGTCATCGCTATATTATTAGTAATTGTCAATCAGCAGTAAATGTGATTGAACTATATACTTTATTTAATTTGTTGGGCTGGGAAAAAACACTTTCTTCCATTGACATGGTTCCTTTATTTGAAACCATTGATGATTTAGCTGCTGCAGAAAGCATCATGGAAACACTTTACACCAATCCCAATTATCAAGATCATCTAAAGCATAGAAAGGGCCAACAACCTATTATGTTAGGATTTAGTGATGGCACCAAAGATGGCGGATACCTCCAAGCCAACTGGAGTATTTATACTGCAAAAGAGAGATTGACTTCTGTTTCTAGAAAACATAATGTAGTAGTGAAATTTTTTGATGGCCGAGGTGGGCCACCATCTCGAGGAGGCGGAAAAACCAATCAATTTTACGCATCCATGGGCAATCAAATTGAAAATCAAGAAATTCAATTAACTGTTCAAGGACAAACTATTACCTCCAATTTTGGAACTATACAATCTGCACAATATAATTTAGAACAATTATTAAGCGCCGGTTTGAGCAATGAAATATTTGCTACCACAAAATCTAATATTACAACCGAACATCGTGCTATTTTAGAAGAATTAGGACACCTTAGCTATGTCACCTATCAACAATTAAAACAACATCCTTCTTTTTTACCCTACTTACAAAAATTTAGTCCATTAAATTATTATGGGAAAAGTAATATTGCAAGCCGTCCAACTAAAAGAGGCCAAACAGATACTTTAGCGTTCAATGATTTGCGCGCAATTCCTTTTGTAGGAAGTTGGAGTCAATTAAAACAAAATGTACCAGGATATTTTGGAGTAGGAACTGCTTTGCAAGTATTCAAAGAAAAAGGGAAATGGAAAGAAGTTGAAAGTTTATACCAGACTGTTCCTTTTTTTAGAACCCTTATTGATAATAGTATGATGAGCATGGTAAAGTCAAATTTTTCAATCACTAAATATATCGATTCAGATCCCGAATTTAGCCCAATACGAAATATCATAAAAGAAGAGTTTAATTTAACAACACAGTTGTATTTAGAACTGACTCAAACTAAGAGCTTAATGGAAAATGATACTCTAGCGAAACATTCTATTTTATTTAGAGATCGCATTGTGCTTCCACTATTGACGATACAACAATATGCATTGTGTAAATTACAAGAAACTCCTAAAGAAGAAGTATTAAAAATTGCTTACGAAAAATTATTAACGCGCACCATGTTTGGTGTAATTAATGCTGCAAGAAATTCTGCTTAAACGGCTCCCCCATCCTTCCAATTCCATAGATGCAAACAGGCATAGGTTTTATAAGGCTCCCATGACTTTGCTTTAGCTAACATTTTGGATTGCAATTCTTTCTTGGTGCTGTATTTAAATCGATACAGCTTTATCATAGCTTGTTGAATTCCTAAGTCATCTACTGCGAAAACATTTTCATGGCCCAAACTAAACATAAGCAACATTTCTACTGTCCATTTTCCCACACCCTTTATTTGCACCAGTAAATCAATTACTTCTTCGGGAGACATTTGATATAATTTTTTATCTGTCAAATCATTTTCTATAAAAAATTTAGCCACGTTTTTAACATACCCAATCTTTGAAAAGCTCAAACCAATAGCCCTTAATTGATCTTCCCGAGTATCTATTACCTGCTGACAACTAGGTTCCTTTTTTTCATAAATGGCTAAAAATCTTTCAAAAATAATTTTAGCCACTTTAGTACTCAACTGCTGACTAATAATGCTTGCGATTAATCTAATGGGAGTATTTTTCCTACGCTTTAAGAGATGGGTATCCATTGCTAATAAAGGGGCCAATTTGGAATCCTTTTTTAAATGTGATTTATAACTCATGAATGCAAATTAAGCTCATTTTAAATATTTATCTTAACTTTTCGAAAGGATTTGAATGTCAGGCAATTTAATTAACTTAAAACTATCTGTCTCTTATAATTCAACTTTTTATCAAATATTAAAAATAATGCTATGAAAAAATATTGGTTACCCATTTTAATGATGCTTGTTTTAAATAACATTTCTCTTTTAGGAAAAAGTCAAAACAAAGATGAACAAGCTATACGTGACATTTTAAATCATCAAATAAAATCTTGGAATAGTGGACAAATGGATGCTTTTATGGAGGGTTATTGGAAAAATGATAGCTTAGTTTTTATTGGAAGCAATGGGCCAACCTATGGCTATGCAAAAACCTTAGCGAATTATAAAAAAAATTATCCCGATGTGAACTACATGGGCACTCTTGCCTTTGAAATTATACAAATAAGACCCCTAAACAGCGACCATTATTTTGTGATAGGCAAATGGCATTTAAGTAGAAAAGTAGGTGATGCAGGAGGTGTGTATACTTTGTTGTTTAAAAAAATTCAGGGCAAATGGAATATCATTGCAGATCATAGTAGTTAATGCATGTGATTAATCCTTTTTTAAATGCGCTCCCCATATTTTATATAAAGCATAAGCCAGAACGACTACACTTGTGAATGCAAAAATGTAAAATAAAGTATTACTCCACTTCCAGTGGTCTTCTACAAAAGCATAACCCCACATGATTCCAATAGTAGTGTTCAATACCATGATGACTAAAGCAATGCCAATACTTCTGGAAATACGATTCAAAAAAGCCATTACTTCAGGATCCATAATAAAAGTATTAGTCTAAACTTTGTTTGTTTGCCGCTGCCGCTTTTAATATTCTATCAAATTGAGCTGGCGTTAAATCATTATAAAAATAATACACTGGATCTACTTTTATGCCACGCTTAATGACTTCATAATGACAATGAGGCCCGGTGCTCTTTCCGGTATTTCCAATATATCCAATGACTTCACCTCTTTTAACAGACTGCCCTGCTTTAGCTTTAATACGTGCCATATGCCCATACAAAGTTTGATATCCAAAGCCATGATTGATCACCACTTTATTGCCATAACCATCCGTATTAAAACCAGCTATTTGTACCACTCCATCTGCAGTCGCATAAATGGGCGTCCCTGTAGGAGCTGTAAAATCAAGTCCTGCATGTAAACGATAATCTTTGTATAAAGGATCTATTCGATATCCAAAACCCGAAGCGACTCTGCTTAAATTTTTATTACTCACTGGCTGAATAGCAGGAATGGCTTTTAATAGTTTTTCTTTATTTTTCACCATGGAAGTGATTTCTAAAAAGGACTTGTCTTGAAAAGAAGTGCGAATACTTAAGTTGTTCAACTGATCAATCATGTTTTGAAGTAAATCTGAATTAGATAAATTCTGAATCATCTTTGCTTCTTTTAATGCTTCTATATCCTTTAATCGAGCGCTATCAGGAATGGGGCTAGACTCAAAAATAGAGCGATACACTTCATTATCCCTACTTTCCAACTCGGTCATTTGTAATTCCAATTGCTTAAGCCTTTGTTGAATCAAGCTATAATTTGCCTTATAACTTTCATTTTGTTGACGAAGTAATTTTTCCTTGGGAGAATCGATATACTGAAATAAAATAGCTACAATCACCACCCCTGTCACAATGGAAGCAGCAATAAATCCAAAAAGCTGCAATAGCCTTACTTTCAAGGGGGTATCCACCTTCTCAAATCGAAGGGTATGTGTATTAAAGTAGTATTTAATTTTCTTCATTTGAAATACCCGATTATTTGGCTTTAATGGCCATAAAAAAGCCCCAATTCCTTACCTTTGAGGTCATTTAAAATGCGATACAAATATAGCTTTTTAATTTAGGACACTGCTTAAAAATGAGATACATGATGACGAGCTCCGAAATAAGACAACAATTTTTAGATTTTTTTGCATCTAAAGGTCATGCTATTGTTCCGTCTGCCCCTATTGTTTTAAAAAACGACCCCACTTTGTTATTTACCAATGCGGGAATGAATCAGTTTAAAGATTATTTTTTGGGAAATCAAACCCCAAGCCACCCTCGTATTGCTGATACACAAAAATGTTTACGTGTAAGTGGAAAGCACAATGATTTAGAAGAAGTAGGCGTTGACACCTATCATCATACCATGTTTGAGATGTTGGGCAATTGGAGCTTTGGAAATTATTTCAAAGCAGATGCGATTGCATGGAGCTGGGAGTTATTAACCAAAGTGTATGGCATTGATCCTGCTAAATTATATGTCACTGTATTTGAGGGAGACGCCTCAGAAAACTTACCTGCATCAAGTGTTGCATTACAAGAATGGAAAAAATGGGTGCCCGAAGAAAAAATAATTTACGGTAATAAAAAAGATAACTTTTGGGAAATGGGTGACACGGGACCTTGTGGCCCATGTAGTGAAATTCACGTTGATATGCGATCGGAGGAAGAAATCGCCCAAATACCAGGACGTGATTTGGTCAATAAAGACCATCCACAAGTGATTGAAATTTGGAACAATGTATTTATCCAATATAATCGAAAAAAAGACGGCAGCTTAGAACCCTTGCCTAATAAGCATGTTGATACCGGGATGGGATTTGAAAGACTGGTTAGAGTGATCCAAGGAAAACAAAGCAACTATGACACAGATGTGTTCACAGGAACGATAGATGCCGTTACACAAATCACAGGAAAAACATACGACTTTAGTGGCAGCAAACAAGCCATTGCGTTTAGAGTATTAGCCGATCACATCAGAGCCATTGCTTTTACAATTGCAGATGGTCAATTGCCTTCTAATACAGGTGCAGGATATGTGATTAGAAGAATTTTAAGAAGAGCTGTGAGATACTATTACTCCTATTTAGACTATAAGCAACCGTTATTACATCAATTGATGCCATTGCTTGCAAAACAATTCCAAAATGTATTCCCAGAATTAAATGCACAACTTGATTTTGTAAGCAAAGTAGTCAAAGAAGAAGAGGAAGGATTTTTAAGAACTTTAGAAAAAGGATTAAAGCGTATGGATGATATTATTCATACGCATCAAAAAGGGCAAACGATTGAAGGAAAATTGGCTTTTGAATTATTTGATACTTATGGATTTCCAGTTGACCTAACCCGATTAATTGCTAGCGAAAATGAATTATTAGTAGATGAAGCGGGATTTGAAAATGAAATGTTGCAACAAAAAAACCGAAGCAGGGCTGCAACAGCAGTGGACACCAGCGATTGGATTCAAGTAAGCCCTGATGTAGTGACGACTTTTACTGGATATACTGAAAATAAAGCAACCACATCTGTTGTAAAATATAGAAGCATCAAAGCCAAAGGCAAAGAATCCTTTCAATGGGTTTTGGCGGAAACTCCTTTTTATGCAGAAAGTGGAGGCCAAGTAGGTGATATAGGCACTTTGACTTTTGAAGATGGTTCTGTATTAGAAGTAACAGATACTAAAAAAGAAAATAATTTATTTATTCACTTTACGGATCGTCTTCCAGAAAACATTTCCACAATAGTACAAGCGAGTATAAATACCAGTGCCAGAAAAAATACTACACTACACCATTCTGCCACGCACTTATTACATGCCGCTTTACGTGATGTATTAGGAAAGCATGTTGCACAAAAAGGAAGCTTGGTCAATCAAGAACAATTAAGATTTGACTTTTCTCATTTTGCCAAAATGACTTCTGAAGAATTAGCAGCAGTTGAAAAAATTGTCAACGAAAAAATTAAAGCTAATATTCCAGTCATTATTAAGGAAATGAATAAAGAAGAAGCAATTCAGCTAGGTGCAATGGCATTATTTGGAGAAAAATATGGAGATAAAGTAAGAGTGGTTATCATGGACCCTCAATATTCAATTGAACTTTGTGGAGGAACGCATGTAGGTTCCACAGGAGAAATAGCCGAATTTTTAATAAAAGCCGAAGCATCTGTAGCAGCAGGGGTAAGAAGAATTGAAGCGGTGGTAGGAAATGCAGCGCAAACTTTTATTGCAGCAGCAAAAGATAAATTAATCAAACAAATTCAACAATTAGAAAAGGCAAATAGCATTGTTGCATCCGCTTTACAAACCAACAATTCAGTTTCAAATGCGAATGAAACTTGGAGTATAGATGAACTGAATACATTGGTATCTCAATTACAAAATGAACAAAAGGAATTAAAGAAAAAACAAGAAAGTCAAGAAGCTTTATTAGTAAATACTTTGGCACAGGAATTATCTCATCAATTTGAATTACAAAATGGAATATCATTTTTAGGAACTCAAGTGAATTTAAATAGTGCAGATAATTTAAAAAAATTAGCGCACCAACTTGGAATTGAAAAACCTAACTCTGTTGTCTTGTTGGTAAATACGATTGATGAAAAAGCAGCAATTGCATTATATATCCATGAAACATTGGTAAAAACAAAAAACTGGCAAGCACCGCAAATCATCAAAACAACCATAGCTCCTTACATAAAAGGTGGCGGTGGTGGCCAACCTTCTTTAGCAAGTGCTGGCGGACAGGATGCGACGCAATTGGACAAAGTGATAGCAGCTGTCAAAAATCTTTTAGGCTAAATGCTTTATTTGAAAAAACACATTTCATTTAAAGAATTATAAATATTTGATTATTAAGGCGTTACAAAAGTAAAGGGACGCCTTTTTAATTTTTAAAATTTTCAAACTTTTAACATTTGCGAATCTTTTCGTAGTCAAAAAAATCCCTTACTTTTGAATCGGAATAAGAATCCATTACAAAATTTCATAAACAAATATAAAATGTCGAAAATGAACTCATGTAACCACTATTTAAAGACAATCTGTTTCACTGTATTGTGCTTTATCACTGTCAATGTAATTGCACAAAATAAAGAATCCAATAAAAAAGCAACTGTTATAACTATAACAGATACCCTGATAAAAAAAGAAAAAGCACCTTTATACATTATTGATGGAAAGGAATCAGCAACCCATACCATCAATGATATTTCACCTAATGATATAGAAAAAATTGATGTTTTAAAAGGAGCATCAGCCACCAAAGTGTATGGCAAGAAAGGCGCTAATGGTGTAGTTGTTATTACGACTAAATCTTTTGCAAAAAAAGAAGCTCCCAAAAATACAGATACCACCAAAAAAAGTGTAACTGTAAAAGTCACTGCAAAATCAAACCATGATCAACATGATAAAAATGTGAAAGAAGAAGAAATGAATATTGTCATAGATGGAGATCATGTCATGATCAATGGAGAGGAAGTAGCAGAAAATGATCCACGCATCAATGGCAGTGGCAATAAACGTATTAAAATTCAAAAAATGATCACTGCACCAAAAAAAGTGCAAGGTTTTAAATTAGATAAAAAAAATGAACTACAAGAAGAAAGTGATGAAATGGAAGAAGACGATTTAGAGGAAATCAATACTCCGATGCCTCCAATGAATAAAGCTTTTTTAGGAGTAGTTACAGAAGCGACCGAAAAAGGTGCTAAAGTGAAAGATGTAAATGAAGAGAGCCCTGCAGCCAAAGCAGACATTCAAGTGGATGATATCATCACACAAGTAAAAGATGCAAAAATTTCGGGGCCGGAAGATTTATATGAAGCCATTGGAAAATGTAGTCCTGACGAAACCATTTCTATTACGCTTATTAGGAAAGGCGAAACAAAACAGATCAAAGCTATATTAGCAAAAAATAAAAATTATAATAACCAGCCTCAAGTTCAATTTTTTAATTTTTCTAACCCTAAAATGAACAATGGCAACCGTAATCAAAGACGTCCTGGATTCAATTTTGAAATTCCAAACATGCCCGAACTTAACGGAATCATGGACAGATATGTAAGAAAACCAAAATTAGGAATCACTATTGAAGATTTAGAAGTAGGAGAAGGTGTAAAAATTACTTCTGTAACAGAAGGGTCACCTGCAGAAAAAGCTGGTTTACAAAAAAATGATATCATTACTAGTGTGAATGATAAAAAAGTAAAAGATGTGGATGGTATTAAACCAATCATTGGCGGTAATACTAATTTAGAAGGCAGTAACTTCAAATTCAATGTTACCCGTAATGGTAAAAACAATGTAATTGAAGTTAAATTTCCAAGAAAATTAAAAACAGCCGATTTGTAGTATACATAAGTTACGCTCATAAGGAATGAAAACCCCTTCCCTGTATAAGTGGAAGGGGTTTTCATTTTAGGCTTAAAAACTGTACTTTTGCAAATGACTTATTCCGCGCAATACGAAGCTGTCATAGGCTTAGAAATACATGCACAATTAGCAACAGCAACCAAATTATTTTGC
>JAFMJX010000052.1 GCA_017853235.1 Chitinophagaceae bacterium
GCTTATGACCTAATTGTAATTTTCTATTTTCTTTGTCAATGTTCAAGATGATGATGTCGATAGACTCTCCAACTTTAACATACTCAGAAGGATGATTGAAACGCTTCAACCAACTTAAATCGCTGATGTGAATCATTCCACCAATTCCAGACTCTAATTCAACAAACACACCGTAAGGAGTGATGTTTTTAACAAGCCCTTTATGTTTGCTATTTTCAGGGAATTTATTATCGATAGCACTCCAAGGATCTTCTGTCATTTGTTTAATGCTTAAGCTCATCTTGCGTGCATCTTTATCTAAAGTCACCACTTTTGCTTCATGCTCATCTCCTAATTTGAAGAATTCTTTTGCATTGATTGGGGTGTTTGCCCATGTGATTTCAGATACGTGAACTAAACCTTCAACACCAGGTTGAATTTCTAAGAACGCACCGTAATCTTCAATGTTTACCACTTTACCTTTTACTACACTACCCTCAGATAAATCAGTTGGTAATACATCCCATGGATGTGGAGTTAATTGTTTTAAACCTAAGCTGATACGTTTTTTATCGTCATCAAAGTCTAATACAACTACTTGAATTTTTTGATCTAATTTAACCACTTCACTTGGGTGAGAAATTCTTCCCCATGAAATATCTGTGATATATAATAAACCATCTAATCCACCTAAATCCATGAAGGCTCCAAAGTCAGTGATGTTTTTAACCACCCCTTCTAATACTTGGCCTTTTTCTAATTTACTCATGATTTGAGCACGTTGTGCTTCAATATCGCTTTCAATTAATGCTTTATGTGATACTACAGCGTTTTTAATAGTTTCGTTAATCTTAACTACTTTAAACTCCATCGTTTTTCCTACGAATTGATCATAATCAGTAACAGGCTTCACATCAATTTGAGAACCTGGTAAGAAAGTTTCCATACCAAATACATCAACGATTAAACCACCTTTTGTTTTACTAGTTACTAAGCCGGTAACAATTTCACCCGTCTTATGTACTTCCATAATTCTTTCCCAAGCACGGAAGATACGCGCAGATTTACGGCTTAAGTGAAGATTACCATCACGGTCTTCTTTTTCTACTACCATTACTTCTACAGTGTCTCCAGTTTTTACACCATTGGTGTCACGGAATTCATTTAATGATACAAGTCCATCACTTTTAAAACCGATGTTTACAACTACATCCGTTTTCGTTAAAGCAACGACTAAACCATTCATGATTTCTCCGTCAGAAATTTGAACAAAAGTGTTATCATACACTTTGTCATACTTTACTCTTTCGGCTTCGGCATAATGACTCACATTACGTTTGTCAACGCTCCAATCGAAATCGTCATGTGCAGTAACAACTGCTTCAGGTGCTTTTGGTGTCGCAGTAGCTTCAACAGCGTTAGCGCCGTCGAATTCCTGAGCGTCTGCGTTTAGGTTTTTAATAAAAAATTTCATATAAAACCGGCGTTTTTAAACCGGACGGCAAAGGTAGGAAAAAATAGTAAAATTAGATTCAAAATGACCCAAAAATAAGCAGCCATAAGAAAGCTAAAATATTGATTATCAATAGGAAGTTTCTGCTATGGTATTGCTAGCGCCCATGTGTTGGGCAGCCAACCAGCCGGAGGTCCAAGCATGTTGAAAATTAAAGCCTCCTGTAATTCCATCCACATCCATCATTTCACCAGCAAAATGTAACCCCTTTATAAGTTTACTTTCCATAGTAAGGGAATCAATATCATTTAAATCCACTCCTCCACAAGTCACAAACTCTTCTTTAAAAGTTGTCTTGCCTTTTATATTTAATGTGGTGCGAGTAAGTTGTTGTATGAGTTTTTGTTGTGCTGTATTTTTTAAATCAGCCCACTTTGTTTTTAAATCAATATCGGAGGATTGTAAAAAATAATGCCATAATCGTTGAGGTAAGTCAAAAGGATTTTTAGAACCTATTTCACGTTTGCCATAATCTTGTCTAAAATTAAGCCACTCCATTTTTAAAGTTTGCTCATTGTATTCGGGTGTCCAATTGATTACAATTGCTCCCTCATATTGGGTTGCTTCCATTTCTCTTGCACACCATGCAGAAAGTTTAATTGCTGCTGGACCACTGATACCCCAATGAGTAATTAATAAAGGGCCTCGCTCCATCCACTTGCTTCCTTTCCATTGTATGGTTGCGTTTTCAACCGCCACACCCATTAGTGTGGTAATCTTTTTTTCAATAACATTAAAAGTAAATAAAGAAGGAACAGGAGCGACAATGGAATGTCCCATTTGAGTCAACCAAGGAAATGTATTTGATTTTAACATACCTCCAGTAGCCATGCATATTGTATCGGCTTGCAATGTTTGTCCGTTGCCTAAAGTAATTTCAAAAATTAATTCTTTTTTTTGCACCTGAGTCACTTCATGATTCATGCACACTTGAATTTTATATTGATTTACTTTTTGCAAAAAACATTGTATGATGGTTTCGGAGTCATTGGTCACAGGAAACATGCGACCATCTTTTTCGGTATGTAATTTGACCCCATTTTTAGCAAACCAATCAATGGTTTGTAGCGTTGCAAATTGATAAAATGATTTTTTTAAAAAGCGTTGACCTCTTGGATATTTTTGCAATAACTTTTCTACATCAGGACAAGCATGTGTTACATTACAACGTCCACCCCCACTTACCTTTACCTTAGATAAAATTTTAGAAGATTTTTCAAGAATTTGAATATCCCAATTAGGATGTTGTTCGGCAATTTGTATTGCACAAAAAAATCCAGCAGCGCCTCCTCCAATAATCACTACTTTTTTGCTTGCCATGTGGTTGAATTGAAACTAGTAATAAGAACTGTTCAAATTGATGTTCGCTTTTTCGGCAGCTTCAATAATTGAAAAATCTGATAAAATAAATGCTTCATTTTTTTTCACACAAACATCATGTTCAAAATGCACCGACATTTTTCCGTCTTGTGTTTTCACGGTCCAGCCATCTTCTTCAGTGAACACTTTATGGGTTCCCATATTAATCATTGGCTCAATCGCCAATACTAAATTTTCTTTCATTTTTAAGCCTGTGCCTCTTTTGCCATAGTTAGGAACTTGCGGATCCTCATGCAATGATTTCCCTAGTCCATGACCCACTAATTCTCGCACTACGCCATATCCATGCGCTTTTTCGGTATGTTCTTGTATGGCGTAACTAATGTCTCCAACTCTATTGTTAACGATTGCTTTTTCGATGCCTTTGTACAATGATTCTTTGGTCACTTTCACTAATTCTAAAACATCAGCTGGCACTTCTCCTATGATAAATGTATAAGCATGATCTCCATGCCATCCGTTTAAAATAACACCTAGATCAACAGAAACAATATCACCCTCCTTTAAAGGAATTTTATTGGGGAAGCCATGAACCACCACATCATTCACTGATGCGCAAATATGATGAGGATAGCCATGATAATTATAAAACGAAAGTGTGGCTTTATGATCCTTTACATATTGCATGCAAAATTGATCAATATCCAATGTAGTCATACCAGGCTTAAGGATGGCAGCTACTTGTGACAAAGTATTGCTTACCAATAAGGCAGCTTGCTGCATGAGTAACACTTCTTCCTCTGTTTTGATATGAATCATAGTATTGATAATATCTTATAAATAAACAAACCTGCCTTTTCGGACAGGTTTGCAAATATAATTATTTTAAAAGTATCTTATTATTATAAGCCAGAATTAGCTAATGGGTTTCTTCCTTGAATACGACCTGTATTCATCAATCCATCATATTGACGCATTAATAAATAAGTTTCGATTTGTTGTAAAGTATCCAACACCACTCCCACCATAATCAATAATGAAGTTCCTCCAAAGAAGGTACTAAAGCTTTGAGTAACTCCTAATTTTTGAGCGAAGCCAGGTAAAATACCAACTAATGCTAAAAAGATAGCGCCAGGCAAAGTAATTTTATCCATTACAGCTCCAATATAATCGGTAGTAGGTTGTCCAGGTTTCACACCAGGAACAAAGCCATTGTTACGCTTAAGATCTTCAGAAATTTGTTTAGGATTAAAAATTAATGCAGTGTATAAGAAAGTAAATCCAATAACCATTACAGAATAAATAAGCATATACCATCCATTGCTATGGTCGTTGAATATACGAACAATCCCTTGTGCAGAATCTAAGTTAGTGAAAGAAACTAAAGTAGGTAAGAACATAATTGCTTGCGCAAAAATGATAGGCATTACACCGGCACTATTTACTTTAACAGGTAAAAATTGACGAGCGCCACCTACTTGAGCACCACCAATCACTTGCTTAGCATAGGTTACAGGAATTTTACGAACCCCTTGCACTAATATGATAAGACCCATGATGATCGTGACCAAAATAGCAATCTCAATTAAGAATATTAATAATCCACCGCCGCCTTTTTGACTTTTAGATCCAAACTCCATGATTAAAGACTGAGGCAAACGACCTAAGATACCTACCATGATAATGATAGAAGTACCATTTCCTAAACCTTTATCTTGAATTTTTTCACCTAACCACATTACAAATAAAGTACCTGCAGTTAACGTGATTACAGTAGAGAACCAAAAAAATGGTTTGTAAGCTGGGATTAAAGCATCAGCATAACCAGGACTGTTTAAATATGCAACGTATGCACCTGCTTGGAAAGTAGTTACAATCACTGTCAAATAACGAGTCCATTGATTGATTTTGTTACGTCCACTTTCTCCTTCCTTTTGAACTTTTTGTAACTGAGGAACTAAAATAGTCATCAATTGCATAAAGATAGAAGCAGAGATATAAGGCATGATCCCTAATGCTAAAACTGATGCTTGAGAAAATGCACCACCTGCGAACATATCAAAAATACCCAATAACCCTTTGTTGCCACCTGCTTTTTGAGCAGCTTCAATTGCTAAAGGATTGATACCTGGTAAAGTGATTTGAGCACCAATACGATAAGTTAATACAAGCAATAATGTCACTAAGATTTTACTCTTTAATTCATCAATTGCCCAGATATGTTTAAATGTATCTAATAATTTTTTCATCGTTGTTTAATTATTTTCCAAAGGAACTTTTAAAATTATGAGGGATTTTATTAAAAAATGCCTCTCACAATATACATAAAATTATTAGATAATTTCAATGGTACCACCAGCTGCAACAATCGCATCTTGTGCTTTTTTGCTCGCCGCGTTCACTCTGAAATTAATTTTAGTTTTAAGTTCCCCGTTAGCTAATACCTTCACTAAATCGGTACGGCTAATCAAACTATTCATGTATAAATTTTCTGGAGTAATTTCTGTAAAACCGTATTTTTCGATCAACTGATCTAATTGACCTAAGTTGAATACTTTGTATTCTACACGATTAATGTTTTTGAATCCACGCTTAGGAATTCTACGTTGAATGGGCATTTGACCCCCTTCATGTGCCATCTTGCTTTTGTAACCAGCACGGCTTTGACCCCCTTTGTTACCTTTGGTAGAAGTACCACCTTTACCAGATGCTTCACCACGACCAATTCTAATTCCTTTGTGTACTGAACCTTCAGCAGGTTTTAAATTGTGTAATTTCATTTTTTTTTGATTTTGTACTTTCGGGGTATCACCCCTCGCTTTTATAAATAAGAAAGAGCGCTGATTAGGCGATTTCTTCCACTTTTACTAAGTGTATTACTTTATTAACCATACCCAAAATTTGAGGAGTGGCTTCCACTTCTTTAGAAGCGTTTAACTTTTTCAAACCTAAAGCAATCAAAGTTTGTTTTTGACGCTCTGATCTGTCAATACCGCTTTTTACTTGAGTAATTTTAATCTTTTTCATCATTGAGTTATTTATGATTATTCCTTAGGGTAATTCGGTTGAATTATCCGTTGAATACCTTTGATAATTTAATGTTTCTAGTTTTAGCAACTTGTACTGGTTCACGTAATAAACCTAAAGCTTTGATGGTTGCTTTTACCACGTTATGTGGGTTTGCAGAACCTAAACTTTTAGCTAATACGTCGGTAATACCTGCGCTTTCTAATACAGCACGCATGCTACCACCCGCAATTACACCGGCTCCGTGTGCAGCTGGCTTAATCAACACTTTAGCAGCACCGTCTTTAGCTAACTGATCGTGAGGAATAGTTCCGTGCATAATTGGCACTTTCACTAAATTCTTCTTAGCATCTTCGATACCTTTTGTAATAGCTTCTTGAACTTCTTTGGCTTTACCTAAACCTTGGCCTACAACGCCATTTTCGTTACCTACTACTACTAAAGCAGAGAAACTAAAAGTACGACCGCCTTTTGTTGTTTTAACTACGCGGTTGATAGAAACTACTTTTTCTTTTAGTTCTACATCACCACCTGCTTTAACCTTATTTACATTTACTTTAGACATGATTCTTGATTAGTATTTTGATCAAATTAAAATTGAAGTCCACCTTCTCTTGCACCATCAGCTACTGCTTTGATACGACCGTGGTATAAATTACCACCTCTGTCAAATACACAGCTTGTAATAGAAAGTGCTGCTGCTTTTTTGGCTACTGATTGACCAGCTAATTTAGCTTTTTCAATTTTAGCTACTTTTTGCGCAGCGATGTCTGCTTCTCTTGAAGAAGATGCAGCTAATGTTACACCAGTTACATCATCAATCAATTGACAGTAGATGTCGGCGTTGCTTCTAAATACAGATAAACGAGGTTTTGTTGCAGTACCTTGTACTTTCTTGCGAATTCTGTATCTGATTTTTTGTCTTTGAGTTAATTTACTCATACTTTTTATTTTTTAGGAGATCGATGCTGCCGAACTCCATGTTAATTTAAATTTTATTTACCTGCTGCTTTACCTGCTTTTCTTCTTACGATTTCGTCAGAGTACTTAACCCCTTTTCCTTTGTATGGTTCAGGCTTACGTAATCCTCTGATTTTTGCAGCTACTTGACCAATTAATTGTTTGTCACTACCTTCTAAGAAAATTTTTGGATTTTGTCCTTTTTCTGTGGTAGTAGTTACTTTTAATTCTTTAGGTACTTCAAAAATGATATTGTGAGAATAACCTAAAGCAAGGTCTAATATATTACCAGTGTTAGCAGCTTTAAAACCTACCCCCACTAATTCTAAATCTTTTTTATACCCTTCAGTCACCCCTTTTACTAAGTTGCTGATTAATGAACGATATAAACCGTGCATTGCTCTGTGACGAATTTGTTCTGTAGGACGTTTCACAATCACTTCTTCTGCAGTGACTTCCACTACGATATCGCGATCGATTTCTTGAGATAATTCTCCTTTAGGTCCTTTTACAGTTACTACTGCATCTTTCACCGTTACGGTTACCCCTTTTGGGATACTTACTGGTTTATTTCCTATACGTGACATAGTCGATTGTTTTATTTTTTGTTACTTATTTAGATGATTTCAGCCCCGACTAAAGGCTTAAGGCAAACTAAATAATCAAATAGTTATGGTTATGAAATAGAACACAATACTTCACCACCTACGTTGTTCGCTTTAGCTTGCTTATCTGTTAATACTCCTTTTGAAGTACTTAAGATAGCGATACCTAAGCCATTGCTTACTCTTTTAATTTCAGCTGGCTTTGCGTATTGACGTAAACCTGGACGGCTGATACGATCTAAAGAACGTATTGCTGGTTGTTTTGTATTAGGATCGTATTTTAACGCGATTTTAATCAAACCTTGTTTGTTATCATCTTCAAATTTGTACTTCAAGATATATCCTTGATCATACAAAATTTCGGTGATACGCTTTTTTAAGTTGGACGCAGGTATTTCAACGATACGGTGTTGTGCCATTTGGGCATTACGTATTCTTGTTAAGTAGTCTGCTATTGGATCTGTTACCATATTAGTATTTTAAATCAGTTCTAAATTTTGTTTGTTTCAGTATTCAAATGAATGAACTTAAATCAATATTACTTTTGTTAAAGTATTACCAGCTTGCTTTTTTAACACCTGGTATTAAACCATTCAAAGCCATATCGCGGAACATAATCCTTGACACTCCGAAGTAACGGATATATCCTTTTGGACGGCCTGTTAATTGACAACGATTTTTCAAACGTACAGGTGATGCATTTTTAGGTAATTTATCTAAACCTGCGTAATCACCAGCAGCTTTTAAAGCGGCGCGTTTTTCAGCATAATGTTTTACCATTGCTTCACGCTTTTTTTGTCTGGCTTTGATGGATGCTTTTGCCATAATTCTATTTTAATTAGTTGTTATCTTTTTTAATGTTTTTAAACGGCATACCTAATTCTTTTAATAATTCGTATGCTTCTTCGTTTGAATTTGCAGAGGTAACGAAAGTGATATCTAAACCAGTAATTTTATTTACTTTATCGATATCAATTTCTGGGAAAATGATTTGCTCAGTAACTCCTAATGTGTAGTTACCACGGCCATCAAATGCCTTGTCGCTGATACCTTTGAAATCACGTACACGAGGTAAAGCCACAGATACTAAACGATCTAAAAATTCATACATTTTTGCACCTCTTAAAGTAACGCGAGCACCAATAGGCATACCCTTACGTAACTTGAAGTTAGAAATATCCTTTTTAGATAATGTTGGAACTGCTTTTTGACCAGTGATGGTGGTTAGCTCTTCAATAGCGATATCCACTAATTTTTTGTCATTTACTGCACCATTTACACCACGGTTGATGCAAATTTTTTCCAACTTAGGAGTTTGCATTACAGACTTGTAACCAAACTTTTTAGATAAAGCAGGTATCACTTCATTGGTGTACTTATCTGCTAATCTTGGAGTGTATTTTACTGTACTCATTATTTTATAACCTCCCCTGATTTTTTAGAAATTCTTACTAATTTACCTTCTTCTCTTGAACGTTTTACTTTAGTAGCTGCGCTTGTTTTAGCATCCCATAACATTACATTACTAATGCTGATAGAAGCTTCAACTTTAACGATACCACCTTTTGTATTAGAGGCAGAAGGCTTTGTATGTTTAGTGGCAATGGCAACGCCTTCAACCACAACACGACCTTTGTCAACAATTACTTCCAACACCTTACGAGGTTTTTTCAAGTCCTTGTCATCACCAGCAATCACCACAACGGTATCGCCTTTCTTGATGTTGAATTTGGGTTTGAATCTGTTATTCATAACTTTTTATATTTTATAACACCTCTGGTGCTAATGAAACAATTTTCATGTATCCTTTATCACGCAATTCACGAGCAACTGGCCCAAAAATACGAGTACCTCTTGGCTCATCTGAATTGTTTAATAATACTACTGCGTTGTCATCAAAACGGATATATGATCCGTCTTTTCTGCGCAATTTGTTTTTTGTACGTACAATAACTGCTTTAGAAACGGTACCTTTTTTAATACCGCCAGCAGGGATAGCATCTTTTACAGTAACAACAATTTTGTCACCGATTTTTGCATAATCTTGCCCGCTATTTCCTAATACTTTGATACAAAGTACTTCTTTTGCGCCGCTATTATCAGCTACATTGAGCCTACTTTCTTGCTGAATCATTTTATTTTAGCTTTAAGCTTTTTCCTTCCTTTTTACAGGTTGGGTGAATACTGTTTATGACTATTGTGGATTTAGTTTATTTCGCTTTTTCAACGACTTCTACTAATCTCCAACGTTTTGTTTTACTCAAGGGACGTGTTTCCATGATTTTTACAACGTCTCCAATTCCGCATTCTTGTTTTTCATCATGCGCATGGAACTTAGTTGTTTTTTTCACGAACTTTCCATAGATCGGGTGCTTTACTTTTCTTTCCACAGCAACTGTAATGGTTTTATCCATTTTGTCGCTAGTGACAACACCGATTCTCGTTTTACGTAAATTTCTTTCTACCATTGTTTATCAATTTTTGGTTAGCTTATCTGATGATTAAATTAGATACCTAACTCTTTTTTCTTTAATTCCGTTTTTAAACGGGCAATGTCTTTTCTAAGTCCGCGAATGCTCATAGGATTCTCTAATGGAGAAATAGCATGTGCGAACTCAAGTTTTTTAAGTCTTAATTGATCTTCATCAATGCGTGCTTTTAAGTCAACAACGCTTAAATCCTTTAAGCCTTTATTAAAATCGTATTTTTTGTTTGCCATAGCAAAATCTTTTTAGTGGTTTTACAAGTCTTTATTACAAGTCTCTTCTTGTTACAAACTTTGTTTTAATAGGTAATTTTTGAGCGGCTAATCCCATCGCTTCTTTCGCTACCTCTGGAGTAACACCATCTATTTCGAAGATGATACGTCCTGGTTCTACCACAGCAGCCCAGAATTCAGGGTTACCTTTACCTTTACCCATTCTCACCTCTGCAGGCTTACGAGTAATAATTTTATCTGGGAAAACACGAATCCAAACATTACCTTCTCTTTTCATTG
>JAFMJX010000053.1 GCA_017853235.1 Chitinophagaceae bacterium
CAATTAATAATAGGGCTTATTATATTGCTCTATTTGGGTAAAAAATTAGATCACTTTTTTGATTTCAAATCCATATTTGTTTGGATTTTACCTTTTTTATATATTTTATTCACTCTTTATAAAATTATCAAGGATACTAAGCCTGGAACAGATGTATAAAAAAATGAAATCTGTTTAAAAAAAACATTCAATTATTAAAATATGAAGTTCAAATATTTCTTACCCATTATTATTTTATTTTCTTTTATCATGGGGGGATTGGCTATGATTGAATTATTCAAAATTCAAGAGTATCGCTTACTTGCAAAAATCAAATTACCATTTTTAATGACAGTCAATGGCATGTTATTATTCATGTCAATTGTAAATTATTTAAGATTTATAAAATCAGATACGAATCATCCTAATGCCATGGTAAGGTCGGTGATGATGGGTACATTGTTAAAGTTATTGGTATTTGCAGGTTCTGCTTTAGTGTATGCAACACAAGTGAAAACCCCGGTGGGTATGGTTAATTTAATGATTGCAATGGTTTTTTATATGAGTTATACTTGGTTGGAAATGAAATGGGTATTGCGCAAATAAAAATAATTTCAAAAAAGTAACCTTGTCCAAAGTAGAACACCCTTTACACGCATTAAATGCTTTTATTCCCCAAGGATCTTTTGATGCGGTGGTTTCATTAATCAATGAATATAAAGTTCACCTCACTGTTACCAAAGCTAGAAAATCGGTATTAGGTGATTATCGTCATGCGAGTAGAGGGGCTCATCATAAGATTACTGTCAATGGGAATTTAAATCAATATGAATTTTTAATTACTTTATTACATGAATTAGCGCATTTATTATGTTTTGAACAATTTGGAAATAGAGTAGAGGCACATGGAAGAGAATGGAAAAATATGTATGGACACTTATTACATTCTTTCATTCAATTAGATATTTTTCCTGCTGACATCAAAAAAAGTTTGCATAAAACTTTACTAAATCCAGCAGCTACTGCTAATGGTGAAACGGATTTATTACTCGTATTGAGAAGGTATAATACCATAAAAAAAGAAGGCGTCGTTGTTTTGGCTCATTTACCAGATGGTACTCACTTTGAGGAAGCAAAAGGTAGGGTATTTCGTAAATTAAAATTGAGAAGGAAGCGAATTGAATGTGTGGAGCTGTCTACAGGACACATCTATTTATTTAGCGCACTTACGGAAGTTAAACCACTCGAGAAAAGGGCTTAAGCTGGTTCAAAAATTAATGGAATCATTGTTAAGAAATTCTAAATAAAAAATCCCGTCTTGATATTTCAAGACGGGATTTTTTAAAAATGCTTTTAATTATGATCTTTTGAAGATTATAAAAGCGCTATTTTAATTATGCAACTGCTTGTTTTACCAATGCTGCTGCTTCGCTCAATTGAATTGCTGATTGAACTTTCAGGCCACTTTCATCTATTAATTTTTTAGCTTCCACTGCATTGGTTCCTTGCAAGCGAACTATGATTGGAATTTGAATGTTTCCTAATTTATTGAAAGCTTCAATGACACCAGCAGCCACACGATCACAACGAACAATGCCACCAAAAATGTTGATTAATATTGCTTTTACATTAGGGTCTTTCATGATAATTCTAAAACCAGCTTCCACTGTTTGTGCATTTGCGGTTCCACCAACGTCTAAAAAGTTAGCAGGTTCTCCACCACTTAATTTAATCATATCCATGGTAGCCATCGCTAATCCAGCACCATTTACCATACAACCCACATTGCCGTCAAGCTTTACGAAGTTTAAGTTGAATGCGCCTGCTTCTACTTCTGTTGGATCTTCCTCAGTCACATCACGCATAGCCAATAAATCAGGATGACGCATTAATGCGTTGTCATCTAAATTCATTTTACAATCCACCGCAATAATTTTATCGTCACTAGTTTTGAATAAAGGATTAATCTCAAGCATGCTGCAATCCAAACCTACATAAGCATTGTATAAGTTGGTTACAAATTTTACACAGTTTTTTAATGCATCACCACTTAATCCTAAATTAAATGCAATTTTACGAGCTTGGAATCCTTGTAAACCACCTCCAGGATGTACCCACTCTTTAAATATTTTTTCTGGTGTATGGTGTGCTACTTCTTCAATATCCATACCACCTTCGGTGCTATACATGACTACATTCATGCCTTTTGCACGATCTAATAAAATGGATAAATAAAATTCCTTTGTAGGTTGAGGTCCATCATAATATACATCTTGGGCTACTAATATTTTGCTCACTAATTTTCCGCTAGGACCGGTTTGAATAGTCACCAAAGTGCCACCTAATATATTAGTTGCAAATGTTTTAATATCATCGGCAGATTTACCAACAGCTACACCTCTTTGTTCAGTCCCAACAATTTTTCCTTTTCCACGACCACCAGCATGTATTTGCGCCTTTACTACGGCAAATTTATTGTTTGTTTCGGCAGCAATTTTTTGGTAAGCTGCAACGGCTGCTTCGGGTGTTTCAACTGCAACGCCCTCTTGAACAGGGACATTGTATTTTTTAAGCAATTCTTTTGCTTGGTATTCATGCAGATTCATTCTATAAAAATTTTGGCGAAGATACTAGATTATAGGCATAGAATGTATCAAAAAATATATTTTGTTGTTTAAACATTGAATTTTATATTTGCATTGTTAATATTCAATTATCAAACCCAAGGAAGAGGGGGTAAAGTCATTATTTAAATGTATTTTGCTGCTTCCTTTTTAAATTTTTAAAAAAAAATATATGAAAAAAATCGTTTTATCGCTTACTGCTGTAGTTGCTTTAGCATTAGTCTCTTTTAGTCCAAAACCAAAAACTAATTTGGAGCAAAATTTTTCGGTGAGTGCAGAAAAAAGTAAAATTGACTGGGTGGGATCTAAAACTGGTGATTATCATACCGGTTATTTCCCTATTAAATCAGGTAACATTCGTGTAGATGGAGGTAAATTAGTAGGAGGAAATTTTGTAATCAACGTAGCTGGTTTAAAAGTAACTGATGCTGCTGGGGATCGTTTACAAGGTCATTTATCTTCTGCGGACTTTTTTGATATTTCAAAATTTGGAGATGCTACTTTTAATATTACAAGTGTAAAATATGTTACTGATAATAAAGTAACAATTACAGGTGATTTAACTTTAAAAGGAATTAAAGCTCCAGTCACTTTCCCTGCTATCATTAGAAGTGCAGAAAGAAACGATAAAGAAAAAGGATTTTTTGCAGAAGCATTTTTTCCATTTGATAGAACTGTATTTGGAATCAACTATGGTATTGGTGCAGTTGATACTGAAGTACAATTAGCAATCCATTTATATGGTACTAAATTGTTTTAGTATATCATCCAATTCTGCAATAATATTTTAAAATTATTTGTAAGTAAATACAAAAAAAGGCGTCCCGATAAAACGGGACGCCTTTTTTTATTGAAAAAAAACTTCTTGCTTTCTTTTTAAAGATGCAAGCAGTTTTTAAATATCATATCGTTCTTTTAAAATATGTAAATGATGTAAAGCGTGCCCAAATATAATAAAGCCTATGGCATTCACTGAAATGGGATGACCACTTGCGGTTCCTTTTGATTTCATTTGTTCTTCCGTAAAAGAACTAAATAACAAGTTGGTGGATTGTCTTACCACTCGCCATTCTTGTAGCATATCCTTCCAGTTTCTATTGGAGGCGGGTGCATTTTTTGCATACTCGTTTTCATCAAATCCCAATAGGGCAGCTGGTTCTTTTCGAGAAATAGCTAAAGCTCGGTATGCAAAAATTCTTTCGGTATCAATGACATGCTGGAACATTTGACGTATGGTCCACTTGTCTGGAGCATATGCGTAATTTATTTTTTCCAAAGGAATGGCACTCCAGGATTCAATGATTCTTTCTTGGTATTGTTGTACTAAAATAGAATAATCTTTTCCGCTGGTATAATTGATGTAGGTTTGATAAAACGCTCCATATTCGGTGGTACTTGGTCTTGACATAGTGGTTGGTTCGGGATTATTTTTTTTTGGTTTTCTTTTTCTCAGCACTATTAGTATTTAATGGTTGAATGATTTGCGCTAAAGCTAATGCATTTGCTGCATTCACAATACCTCCTGTTTTAGTGACTTCGGATAAGGTTTTTTGAGTATCTCTATTTGGGATTGTGTATTTAGTTTGCGGATCTTGTGGTTTCCAAGCACTATTCATCAAAATTTGTTTTACTTGGATGGCGCTTAATTGCGGATAGTAAGAGCGTATCATGGCAGCGATATGACTCACTATAGGGGATGCCATACTTGTTCCTTGTAAATATCCGTAATTTGATTTGCCTGGAAGAGTAGAATAAATTTTATTGCCAGGGGATAATACATCCACTGTTTTTGAGCCTATGTTACTAAAGTCGGTAAGTAAGGATCCATTTATTTTTTCATCACTACTTGCTCCAACTGTAATTACATTTTGAGCAGTATCTTTAAAAATAGTGGAGTAGGCATTGGGATAAACTGATTTGATATCTAAGTCGTAAAATTCATTCCCTGCAGAATGTACTAATAAAACGTCTTTTTGAGCTGCATATCTTATTGCACTATCTACCCATGCTTGTTGAGGCGAATAAGATTTCCCAAAACTCATATTAATAATTTTTGCTCCATTGTCTACCGCATATCTAATGGCTAATGCCACATCCTTATCATACTCATCTCCATCTGGTACTGTTCTTATTCCCATGATAGAAATAGGGGGGTATAGATTGAAAACATTCCAACTGCTATCCGGTATACTAGCTACTAAACCAGCTACATGGGTTCCATGTTTAGCATTTGGGCCAGTAATATCATTATTGCCATAATATTTATCTGCAAAATTTTCATATTGATCTTTGATAATATCTTCTCTTACAGGTTGGGGGGGAGTTCCTTTCGCATTCGCCGCTTTTTCTTTGCTTTCGATATACTCTTCCAAGTCACTTATGATTTCTGGAAACGTACTTTCTGCTTCAATGCCTAAAATTTTAATGGTTCTCAAGTATGCCATTTTAGTATCTAATGTCACACGACCCACTGGTTGAAAATTTTCCAATTGTTGAACAGTAAAATTGGAATCAGGTAATTCTTTTAATAAAATACCTCCCATTTTTTTTAAGGCATTGGACGCCATTTTCACATATTGCAAATTTGCAAGATCGTTTTCTGAAACTTGAATTTCATTTTCGGCTTGTTTCCAAATAAGATAGTTTCTTTTTTCTGGCGCAGAAAGTAAATTGGTGTCTATATTTTTTTGCTCGAATTTATTTTTAAACTGGTGATAAATTCTAGTTTTTTCGTCAGCAGCTTTATTCAAATTGCGACCGTCTTTTCCACCAATAAAATTCCATCCATGCACATCATCCACATACCCATTATGATCATCATCAATTCCATTATTAGGGATTTCTTTTTTATTAGTCCATAATAAATGATGAAATGCAATATGATTGGTATCAATGCCGCCGTCAATGACTGCAATAATTATTGGGCTTGGTTTTTGGGGTAGGGTTGCCAATAGTTGATATGCCTTGTGTAAGCTGATGCCATGTATCGTATCAGTGGCATTGTCTTTCCAATGCCAGTTTTGAAAGTTTTGCCCATATAAAATTGGAACACTTATAAAAAACAAAAAAGACAACAATGCAATTTTCAAACTTCTTCTCATTTTTATAAATTTAAAATATCTTTTTTTGAGGTGGGTGGAAATGCCTATCTGCACATTACTAGTATTAATTCAATTTTCTTGATGTTACATTCATCCTTAGTTCAGTTGGTGGAATCATTTAAAACGAAGAGGCTAAAAAAATATAGTTACCATTATTTAAAGTTTCATTTTTTCTATCAATCCTGTGGTGGAAAATCCTTCTACTATGGGATTGATAATTACTTTGCCTCCATGAGCTATTACTTCTTTAGCACCTACAATTGTTTCAATTGTGTAGTCGCCGCCTTTCACTAAAACATCCGGAAATAATGTTGTGATTAATTCATGAGGAGTATCTTCTTCAAATACAACTATCATATCCACCAATACTAAATTGGCTAATACAATGGCTCTGCTTTGAGTATTGTTAATGGGTCGAGTAGGACCTTTTAGGCGTTTTACACTAGCATCACTATTTAAACCTACCACTAAAAAATCTGCTTCTTTTGCAGTTTGTGCTAATGAATATAAATGACCTGGATGTAAAATATCAAAGCAGCCGTTCGTGAAAGCAAAGGTTTTGCCTAATGTTTTCCAACCAGCAATAACAGTAAGTGCTTCTTTTACTGTCATAATTTTTTTTTCAATGGATGTGACTGCTCTCATATTATTTGCTTTGCTTATTCACTAATGGGAGTATGATTAAACTAATTCCTCCTAATACTAATACGATGATGAATTGGGAGAACCATTGCAATGTGCCATTGGCTAAACCTAATGCATATTCGATGCCATTTAATTCTAGCACTTTTGCTAAAAAATAAGCGTAAGCGCCAATGCCACCTGGAGTAATGATCATGCCTATACTAGCATAAGCTAAACAACTTATCGCAGTGGAAAAGGAGCTTGCAGTTCCCTCAGTGCCATATAAGCCAATGTAGGTAGCAAACAAATAAAGGAACCAAATACAAAAAGAATAAAAGAAAAATAAATTATGCTTTTTTAATTTTGTCGCACTCATCACGCCTTCCCAAACTCCTAAAATTATTTTCTTGAAACTAGTAATTAAAGGAGCGAATCGTTTTTTAAAAATCCAGAAAAATAAAATACCCAACACTAAAATGAATCCTAAAATATACATGCCCCATGGCTGTCCTGCATGACTAGGATCCTTAGCAGTATTTAATTGTTGCCAACCTGCTTCAATGACATTAAACTGAAGTGTTAAAGCCAATAAAAAAACAAGTCCTAAACACATCACATCAAAAGCTCTTTCAGCAACAATGGTACCTACAATTTTTTCGGCAGGTACTTTTTCATATTTTGATAAAATGGTGCATTTTAATACTTCTCCTAATCGAGGTACTGCCGAATTTGCTAAATATCCAATTAGAACTGCTAAAAAAGTATTCGTAATTGAAGGGTTGTATCCTAAAGGTTCCATAATGAGTCTCCATCTTAATGCTCTAATAAAATGAGAGAGGCCTAAAATGAAAAATACAGGGATAATGATCCAAAATTTAGAATGTTTTAAGGACTGGGTAAATTTATCCCATTCTTGAGGTGGAATTTGATGTAAGCTCCACCAAATCAGCAAAATGCCAATAAGGAAAAAGAATCCGATTTTGAGAAATTTACCCATAATGAAGGCTTTTGGATCGTTGTTGTGCAATTTACGACCAATTGTTAAGATATGGTTTTGGGGGAGGGGTATTTATTAGACTTTTTTGAGGTTTCTTAAAGTCCTTGGATTTATGTACCTTTGCACACTCAAAGTTGTGTTCTGAGTTAAACCCAAAAGGAATGTCTGAAAAAAAACGAATCTTATACATCGCCACAGAAATGTCGCCCTATTTAGAGCTGACAGAGTTTGCTGAGGTTATAAATAAGCTCGCGATAAAAAGTAACGACAGTGGTCTGGAAGTACGTTGTATCATGCCAAGATTTGGCATTATTAACGAACGAAGACATCGTTTACATGAGGTAGTCCGTTTATCTGGTATTAATGTTCAGGTGGATAGTGATGATTATCCTTTACAAATTAAAGTAGCTTCTCTTCCCAATGCTCGTTTACAAGTTTACTTTTTAGAAAACGAAGACTTTTTCAAGCGTAAGCATATTTTCCATGATGAAAATGAAAAGTGGTTTGATGATAATACACTACGTACCATTTTCTTTTGTAGAGGGGCTTTAGAAACCGTTAAAAAATTTGGATGGCCTCCCGATGTCATTCATTGTAGTGGTTGGATGACTGGTTTAATACCAGCATATATTAAAACTGCTTTTAAAAAAGAACCGGTATTTTCAAATTCAAAAGTCATTTTTACTATTGGCCAAAATACTTTTGAGGAAAAATTGGGAAAGGATTTTATCGCGAAGGCAGTTATTAATGCAAATATTAAAGACAAGGATTTGGAATCTTTCAAAGATTTAAACAATGCATCTTTATTCAGAGGTGGCGCAACCTATGCGGATGCGATTACTTTTGGATCAGACATAATAGATAAAAAATTAATATCAGAATTTTCTGCAGTAAAAGGTAAAAAAGTAGTTCCTTTTAACGGATGGGATTCCGATTTAACAGAGTATTTAGATTTATACAACGAACTTGCAGGCAAGTAACGACAATTAAATTCATGGCATCAATCAATAACATTAAGAAGCTTTCATTATTCATTTTACTGACCCTTGTTTTTTCTGCTTGTACCAGAATTAGCACCTCCGAATTGGGATTAGGCTTATTGCCTTCCTTAGATGCAGTTGCTACAAAGGATACCACATTTGACGTGGAAACACAAACAATTGATTATCCAGATTCTTTAAGGATTTACGGCAATGATGAACATGTATTAGGAAGTATTACCAATGATCCTATGTTTGGCACTACTAAAGCTGTTATGTTTTTTCAATTGAAGCCTTCCTTTTTCCCTTTCTATATACCTGGGGATAAGGATAGTTTAAGAGTAGATTCCGCAGTTTTGGTTTTAAGTTATCGTGGTTTTTATGGGGATTCTACTAAACCAATTACAATCAATGTAAACAAGATCTCCGGTTCAACACCTTTAGATATTGCCAAATATTATGCCAGTAATTTTCCCGAAGCATATAATATTCAAGCAGGAACTGCCTTAGCTAATCCTTATAAGTTAGACTTTACAAAAGCGAGAGATTCTGTTTTTAGTTTATTCGAATCTGCAAGTAATCAAATTAGAATTAAATTATTGCCTTCTGTAGCGATGCAGTTTATGTATGATTTTGATTCCACCAATGCCTATCATTCAGATTCTACTTTACGTGAATATTTTAGAGGATTTGCTTTGAGTACGGACGATAAGGCCAATGCTTTGATTCGTATTAGCATGACCGATTCTAATACAAAGTTGGCATTGTATTATTCTTCCAGTACTCTAAATGCAACCAAGCGTGATACCTCTGTAAGTTTTATGAAATTTAGTCTTTATGGTAATGGGGATGCTAATTTTATCACCCGCAATCGTAAATCTGCCGAAGTATTTAAACACTTTAATCCAACCACTACAGCTAATGATAGTTTGGTATATGTTCAAACCAGTCCTGGTACTATGGTAAAGGTAAAAATACCGGGCCTCAAAAATTTCAAAAACAGATTAATTCACAGAGCCGAACTTATTGCAGAGCAGGTACCAGATGATGCTACTTATAATACTTTAGAAACTCAAATGTTACCACCTCAATATTTATTTTTGGGGGTATATGATACAGCTACCAAAAAAGTGAGAAATGTTCCAAATGATTATGTAGGTACTTCAAGTACCGAATATATGAATCGTTTTGGTGGCAAGCTGGTATATAAATCATTGAATGGTTATCCTAAAGTAGCTAGCTATAATTTTAATATTAGTAGATATGTTCAGGGAGTGATATCAAGATCTGATTCTCTTTTTGATTTCAGAATCATGGCTCCAGTGAATGATTCTATAACTTTTGTGCCTCCATATCCAAATAATAAACAAGCCGGCATTGATTATTTAACTACTTCTTTAGGCAATCAACCTGCCATTGGAAGGGTTAGAATTGGGGGAGGGAAACATTCTCGTTTCCGTATGAGACTTCACGTTTATTATTCCGAATTATAGTTCTAAAACTAGTATAAATAGCAATAATTTATATATTTGCACTTTACAACTTCTAAATAAACAAATATGCCTTATTTATTTACATCTGAGAGTGTTTCTGAAGGACATCCAGACAAAGTAGCGGATCAGATTTCTGACGCCTTAATTGACAATTTTTTAGCATTTGATCCACAATCAAAAGTGGCATGTGAAACTTTAGTAACTACAGGTCAAGTAGTATTGGCTGGCGAGGTTAAGTCAAAAGCTTATTTAGATGTTCAAACGATTGCTCGTAATGTGATCAAGAAAATTGGTTATACAAAGAGTGAATATATGTTTGAAGCAGATAGTTGTGGAGTATTAAGTGCTATTCACGAACAATCAGCAGACATTAATCAAGGGGTAGATAGAAAGAAAAAAGAAGAGCAAGGAGCGGGTGACCAAGGGATGATGTTTGGATATGCTACCAACGAAACGGAAGATTATATGCCACTTGCTTTGGACTTAGCACACAAAATTTTAATTGAATTAGCTGCATTAAGAAGAGAGAATAAGGCGATTAAATATTTACGTCCTGATGCAAAATCTCAGGTGACTTTAGAGTACAACGACA
>JAFMJX010000054.1 GCA_017853235.1 Chitinophagaceae bacterium
ACTAATTTTTGGAAGCCAAATGGTTTTGCTGAATTTATTGAAAGTAGAGCAAAAAGATTTCCATATTGCCAAGATTTGAATGTCTTTAATTTTCTTTTGTGGCATTTTGCATTGAGGCCAATAATTGGTGGGCTTGCTGGTATCTTATGTCCAATTTTAAAAATAGCTGGATGGGATTGCAAAAAATTTATCTATGAAATTCAGCGAGAGGCGGCACAATGTAACAATTATATTACGGCTGCACTGCTAAAGGATATTTTTGAATGGAATTGTCAATACTGCGGAATTGATTTTCGTAGTTCAATCCTTCAAACAAAACCCTATCAAGATGTTGCATTGCTTTACATGAATGGCAACATCGGCCCGCAAATTGATGAATGTGATAACCACGATGGCAAATGGCGGCCATTGGATCAATTAAATAGAAATGTTTTGCAATTGTGGGACATGATTAAACCTGTTTTTAATTCTCAAGTAAGAATGAAAAACGGAATTGTTGAACTTGAGCGCAAGGATTATTTCGACAAGTATATTAAAATAATAATGGATGTCGAATATGAATACAGCATTAAAACGATAGAATGCCCGGAGTATGTACATAACACAACTGAATTATACGCATATGGTAGATTCGCTTATACATCTGATGGTTCTGATAATCGAGGCGAAAAAAATATAAATGATTATAATGATATAATTGAATGGAATCCTAATGCTTATGAAGAAGTAAGGGGGGAATATACCAATACTGTTCCTTTTGCTCCTGTTTCTTTTGTTGGGGACAAGCACGGGAAATGGATATTAGAAAGAAAATCCTATTTAGATGGATGCGATTTAGATTATTTTTTACAAATTGGCAGGGCTGAATTTTTTGTTCCAAAATTGGTTATAGTTTCTGAAAAACAAATAAAGTGTGAGAATTGTAGGTTTGACACGGCAAAATATAATCCGGGTCAAGGTTTTAACATTGAAATGATGTTCAAAAACCAAGCATTCCCAGGAAATGCAGATACAAGCCTTTATGATAGGTTTCACAAAATAGATAGCCCAGAATACGGTAGAAAATTAATTGAACTTAAACAAATAACTTGGGCTCCTACTAATTTTAAAACTGCCTTACTTGATATACTTTCCACTGGATTAGATGCAGGAATAAAAACAAGGTTTGGAATAGCAAAGCCTGAAAAAATAACTATCAATTTTGCAGAAAAGACAATAGTAATTAACCCTTATAAAATAAAATGTAAATGATAACTTTTTTAGGAGACGAGTATTATTCATTTAAGGGTTACAAAGCAGCGCAAGGGCAATTAGTAAAAGCGTGCGCACGATTTGAAAGCGATCAAAATTTAACTGGATTTCAAATTAATGTTAATCCTGGAATGTGGATCAATGGTGAAAGTGCAGCACAAACAATGTCACCGGGGTATTCAAGAGTTTACCCATTGACTACTGGAAATTATGAAATGGATTTTCAGGGTTTAGATGATCGTTACAAAAATATGCGATGTGAATTAGAGGTGATTTCGCCTACTACATTTGCAATTTATTATTATTTTATTCAAACTAGGGATAAATACAGTTTAGGAGACAACGGATATTTATTCGAGTATGATTACAATTCTATTTCAGAGATTGAAGATTCAACAGGTCAGGCATTCAGACAAAAGAGAAAATTAGATTTAAAAATTACAGTCGATTTTATTTCACGGGTAGATGTTTGTCATGGATTAATTGACTGGCAAGTAAAACCATTTAGAACAGATGCAAATTTTTCTTTTATTGCGGACGGTGAATATATAAATGGATGGCGTGCTGGTTATGACTTAGATGTTAAATGTGTTTTGTTTGATGTCCAAGCATCCAATGAAATGTATGTATCAATTTATAGAATAGATGCAGCGACAAACAATGAACGATTTGTTGAAGACTTAGAGTTAAACATGGCCTATTGTATCTCTGCACCATTTACAACGGGTCAAAGTGATTTACCATATACAGCTTTTTTAGATTCCAATGGATGGCAGTTAGTGGGTGGGTGGTTTGAGTGCAATTTTACAATTGACCAAAACTATTTTACAGATGGCGGTGTATATCGAATTTACATAACATATAAAAATGTTTATGAAAACGAGAGTGTACTTAGTCAATTAATCCCGCAAGTAGATGAAAACAATTTACCACAAATAGAAGCTGATTACGATGTTGAGGCAACTTTTGAAAATCCAAATCAAACTTTAACGGCACACTGTTATTATGGCGTAAATCCATGTCAAGAAGTTACGTTAACGGTAAATATTGACAAATCAACATTTAATGCCTCATTGATTGCAAATGATTTTCCAGATTTGGACATTGACGATCTGATTAAAAGTGTAAGGTATAGCGTAACTAATAATTTAACATTAAACGGTGTAAATTTATTTACCAGTTGGATAAGTACTTCTATTGATGATAATGGAGTGACTTATGGAAGTACTATTACTTTTTTAATTCCCGACGATTGGGCGGGGTTAACACGTTACGTAAATTTTAAATTTGATTTTGAGTTTCCGAATGGTGACGTAATGACGTTGGTCGCCCCAATACTTTTGACAATTACAGATTATAGCGAAGACATAACTTTAATAGGTGATAAGCCAAATTACATTTGCGATACAGAAGGAGATCAAACATTTACATTTGAAGGCCCAAGCGAGTTAAGCGAGTTTGATGTAAAAATTTTAGCTCCAATACTTGAAGATTTAAGCGATTCTGGGAAAGGAACAAACGATACAGATTTCGGGGCACTTGATGCAGACGTAACAGTTGACTATCAAAAATTGCCTTATGGAATTTCATGTTTGAAATTGTTGGCTAGTGAGATAATGGGTGACGGTTCAGACTGTGCCGCTTTATGTGATTGGGTTTCTATTTTTATAAAAAATAATACACGTCCAACAAATAGTTATACATTAACTTGGAATTTTGATAACCCATTCCCGGCTGATTGCATAAAAAGAATTTCTTTTACCGATATAAATACTGGTGTATTATTAAATGATACAGAGGCCGGCCCCGACCCTATTGATATAGGAACTTTTATTTTTCAAAGAAATAAATTAACCGGGCGAATGTCTGTAACTGTATTAACTTTTTCAGGTCAAATTTATACAGTAGAATTTAACACTAATATTCAAGAGTTGCAAAGCCAGGGCGAATGGGGTGTAACTTGGTACTCGTGGATTTGCGATGACCCAGAAATTCCAATCCCAACAGAAGCACTTCCATGTTCATATACACCTTCATTAGTTGTCGTTTGTGATACAGCATCTCAACAATGGGAAGCGTTATTAGATGACGGCGGATATAGTATAGATTCTTTTGAATATACAACAGATGACGGGGCGGTGTGGTATAATTATTTTGCAGCTATACCATTCGGATCATTTGAAAAAATACAATTTAGGGCGGTGTTATCCGGTGGTACACCATGTGGAACAATTGAACTTTGGAATGCTGCGGAATTATGTTATGATTGTTTAGGTGCTTTGCCTGTAAATCCTTGTGAT
This sequence comes from Chitinophagaceae bacterium, assembly GCA_017853235.1. Classification (GTDB taxonomy): domain Bacteria; phylum Bacteroidota; class Bacteroidia; order Chitinophagales; family Chitinophagaceae; genus Sediminibacterium. The sequence continues at coordinate 3,552 of JAFMJX010000054.1, forward strand.
ACATTTTTGGAAATAGAACAATCATGGGATGAAGGAACAGAGTTATTGACTCTTAATGAAACTTTAGACCCAGGATGTATCATTGATGCTGAAATTGATTTGCAATATTCATACGATGGAATTTCATATACAACATACACCGTACCAATTGATACAAGTACAACGGATAAAGTTTTTTATAAACGTTGGGTACATTGTGAAGATGGATGCGAAAAAAGCATAGCAACATTTTGGGAAAGGGAATGTCCAAAGAATGGTTGTGGCGATATAAAATATGACAACTTGGACGAAATACAATTATATAAAATTGGTGGTGTAAGTGGTGACACTTTTACAATTCCTGCCGGGGCGTTATTTGTAGAGGTACAAAATTTAGGAATAAAGGAGGTAACATATGTAATTGATGGCTTAACCTCAACTTTACGACAAAGTCAAGCGTACAAATTTGATTCAAAATTAAATAGTGTTACAAATCGGCAAACAATTAGCAGGGAATTAGTGTTCACCTTGCCAGCGAGTGCATCGGTTAGCGTCCAGGTAGGTTATCCAAAAGAATTGGCTATTGATTTAACTTTAATATAAAAAATAATATGAAAAATATTTTATTCTTTTTTTGTTTCGGGATTAAAATTTTAACGGCAAACAGTCAAACTAATATTTACGATTATGAATACTTGGCTTTTTGTGATTCGGACAGTGTAAATTTTTACCGCTTGACTTTGAGTAAGCCAGACGTAGATTCAATTATTTATGTTAAACAATTCATTCCTACTACTTATGGTTTTTTAGATTATATTCCAACTGGAACGATAACAGCGGGCGGGTGTTCAAGTGGCGGGGCGGGGGCTGCATGTTGTGAAGATGCGGAAAGCGTTGGAGTTGGTGGGGTTGCTGTATATCATGGGCAAAGCGGATTAACTTTTCAATTTAGAAGTATAAATGCTGGGAATGGCACAATAGAGGTATCTTACGATACTGCAAATTTTGAAATAGATTTAAGCGTTAATATTGATTCATTAATAGGAATTGAAATTTCACAAATAGATTCTTTATATACTTACTTAAATTTAAAACAGACAGGCATTCAATACCAAGACGAAGGAGTAGACAAAGGAACAAAGGGGGGGTTAGATACTTTTAATGTTGTAGGTGTTGGATTAACTGGTACTAATTCAGGCGGTAAATTTACTTTAACACATGACCCTAACATTGAATCATTAAACGGATTAGATACTATTGCGCAAACAATGATAACAGGTGAAAGCGGTTCTAATTTTAATATAAATTCTTCAGGCAGTGTACATACATTTAATTTACCGATTGCAGATGAAACGGTTACAGGAAAACTATCCTCTTCAGATTGGAATACTTTTTTCGGCAAAGCAGACACAGCAACATTAATATCGACTACTTTACCGATTCAAGGTGGGGGGTCAATTGGAATAAATCGTACACATAGTTTGGCTAATGGAGATTATGGAGATATTGACGCTGCAAGTAATTGGCAAGCAATTACACTAGATACAAATTCAGTAAAAACTGTAACTGTACAGGATTCAGCGATTCAATTTTCAAAAATACAAAGCATACCTAAAAATAGATTACTAGGAAGGAAAAATTCTAGTTACGGAAATTTAGAACCTTTAGTCGTAGGTAACAATTTAACATTAAGTAATGATACATTACATGCAAGTATAACCGGTGGCATGGGTTCGTATTACCAATATGCAAGGGATGAGGGAGTTGACCAAACTCAAAGAGGTAAATTAAATTTTGTTCAAAGCACAACTATTAACCCTACATTATCGGATGATTCTGGAAACGACGAGACGGAAGTTAGTTTATCTGTTCGGTCTCTTTCGATTAGTTCAACTTTTTTACAAGATAGCGCAGTGACATTTACAAAATTTAAATCTATTCCGGCTAGTCGATTAATTGGGAACGATGCAAGCGGTTACGGCAATGTAATGGCAATAGTTCCTGGATCAAATTTAACTTTCAGTAATGATACATTAAATGTTAGTGGAATTTCAACTTATACAGATGAACAGGCACAAGATGCCGTTGGTGCAATGATTAATTCATCTTTGCAATATGTAGACGGTACGCCATTGTTAGCAATTAATGACCGAGACAATGGAGACATAACAACTTCTGCAAGTGGCTTAACTTGGAATATAGATGCCGGGGTAATTGGATCAACTGAATTAGCGGATAGTTCCGTTACTGCTGCAAAAATAATTAGTAATGCTGTAACAAGTACAGCACTAGCGACGGATGCGGTTACAAATTTAAAAGTGGCAAATAACGCTATTGATTCTACAAATATAACTGCTAGTAATGTAACGACTACCGATATATTAGACGCAACAGTACAAACGTCTGATTTAAAAGATAGTGCAGTGAGTGAAGTAAAATTAATTTCTAACTCAGTGGGAACGACTGCTTTAAAAAGTTCTGCTGTTACATCTTTAAAAATTAGTGATGGAACAATTGCAACTGCCGACCTTGCAGACTCATTAATAACGACCGCAAAACTTTTATCCAATTCAGTGGGGACAACGGCACTTGCTAGTAATTCAGTTTCACTTTTAAAAATGGCAGATAATTCAGTAGATTCTACTAACATAGTTGCGGATGGTGTTACAATGTCGAAATTAGATCAGGGCGGGGCAACGAGCGGGCAAGTTATAACATGGAACGGGAGCGATTGGAGACCAGCAACTCCAGTAGGTGCAGATTTTGACATAAATAATAAATTTGAATACTTTTGTGATTTTACGGATTTGTTTGGTAGCTCTGGATTAAACGGTTTAATGCACGTAACAGTTGGGGGAACTGGCGCAAATCACGGGGCAGTTGCTACCTTGAGTACATATGGTTTGGGCGAAGCTGAATTAACAACTGGAACACAATCCAACGGATACGCCGGACTTTATACCCGGCAGCCAACATTGTTTTTTAGTTACGGGGCATGGGTTTTTAAATACAATCACTGGGTATCTGCTTTGTCAGATGCTACCGATAGATACCAAACATTGATTGGTTTTTTTGATACAGAATCGGTGGTTAATCAAGTTGACGGAGCATATTTTTTATACGACGAAGGCGGTGTTTCAACTGGTAGCGCAGCTTCTGCGAATTGGCAATGTGTAACCGTTAATAATTCAACCAGAACCTTTACCACAACGGGAACAGCGGTAACGGCAACGAGTTACCAGAAATTAGAAATTCAAGTTAATGCAGCGGGAACGAGTATTGATTTTATAATTAATGGAAGCACGGTTGCAACTCATACAACAAATATACCTACAACTTCCGCAAGAGCCACTGGTTTCGGAACATTAATAAAAAAGTCAGCGGGAACAAACGCCAGACTTTCAAGGCAGGATTATTTATATGTAAAATGTAATTTAACAAACGCTAGATAAAATGGCAACAAGTTCCTATTTTTTATTCCAGCCTTCGCAGTGTGCGATTTTTGATAGTAAAATTACTAACTGGTGTTTGCCTGAAAAAGTAGACTGCGATATTCCAAACGATGTGCTTTTAACAACTCCTGGAAATGAATATAATTGTAGTGAATGTTGTGACGGTGAAAGGATAGATTTTTATATACCTTTTGTTTCGGGTGACGAAATTCATATTCAAACTCAATTTTTAGATCAATATAATCCAGATCCTTCAAATCCGGTAGATGGGTTTGGAACTTGGATAATAGCTGAAGTAATAGCAAGTACTGGAATAGTTATTGGGAATTATTCGACATATGGAGAGGGTTTTGTTGGATGGGATGGAAAGAAATCTTACCAAGTTTTAAAACTAGATACAAGCATTGATGAGTTCCCTGTTTGTTTTCAAATCAAATATAGAGTTTACAAAGTTGGTGACATCTTAGTTGATACTAAAACTACTCAATGGTTTGGAACCGTAAAAGACCCGCAGGCCAGCACTATTCAAATAGAGGGTATATATAATTCTTATGATTGTACCTCTCAATTTTATGGTGAAAGCGTCACCAGTGTAGGCGACCTACCTTTTGGGTATTCAAACAAAATGAGATTTTATGCTACTATAAAAAATATTGAACCTTTAATTGATAAAAAAATACAGAGTGGCCGGGTAGTTACGACAACTGTAACAAATCGAAGAAAAATAATCTTTGAATATCCTTTGCCATCATTTATGGTAAAGTACTTATGTGAAATTGTTTTAGCTGCAAAGAATGTAAAAATTGACGGTAAATATTACAATGTGACTTCGATTATAGCGGACCCGATTGAAGATACATGTTCCTTTAATTGTGAAGCCATTATAAGCGAGGAGTGTACTGTTTCAGATTGTTAAACTTTTTAAAAAATATATATGAGTAGTAAAATTTTAGTTTTGAATGGAAAACGAAGGGCATATATTAATCCTTCAGATTTAGATTCTGCTTTGTCTCGTGGTTTTAGAGAACCTAAAATTGGTGACAACATAGAAGGGCTTACGGTTGTACCTATTGAAAAAGAAAAAAAACAACCTAAGAAAAAAGAACAAATACCTATTGAAGAAAATAGCAGCGAAAATTTAGAAATTATTTTATAATTTTGCATTCATAAGCGTAAATACTAATTTTTTAATAGATAAAAATTAGTAATAATGGCTTTATGTACAAATCCCTGCGGTGCGTCTTTAATACTTCCAGCGGCTTTTATAGATGGTTGCGAAGGTGAGTTAATTAACGTTGAACCAGATGGCCTAGCAGTTGCTTTATGTGATTATCAATTTCCTGATCTTTCACAAACAGATATAGACGATGCAAAAACGGCAAACAAATTAAGACGTTTGCCCACTGGTTTAGTAACAATGACTCCAAGTACTGGATCAAAAATAAAAATTGGTTGTAATAAATATAGACCAGGGAATACAACTTGGACGGTTGAATACAAGTCATACGACATGGAAGTCGGTGTCCCTATGTATGAATTTTTTAGCGACCTGTACAAATTAAACCAATTCATAACTTTGTTATGGCCTTCTTGTCATGGCTTGTGGTTTTTGGAACCTGAATGGACGGCCTGGCAAAACGCCGGAGCCATTGATCCAGTGCCTACCACTCCACTAGGATATACTGCTTCGTTTGTTGAGCCACCAACAATTTTACAAGACGATGCAAACGAAGTGAGTTACTGGTCACTTAAATTTGAATTAAAATATTCAGGTGTTTTCGTTCCTTGTGAACTTCCAGGGATTGTAATTTAAAAAAACATTAATGAATTTTAATGAATACTTCTCAAAAGTAAAATTCAAAACATTGCCACTTCCAAAAGAGGTGGCAGATGTATATAAGCAAGCATGTAGGCACGTTTATCGTGACCCTGATACATCTTTGTGGGATAAACGACGGCCAACTGAGCCGCTTAATATCCAACAATGGCGAAAAGAAAATCGAAGGAATATATCTTCTGATTTGCCGGACACTTATTTAAGCGAAACGATTAATTTAATTCAAAGCAATGGGATAAATTATTCTCAGTTATCTGATCGCACTCAATTTTATTTAGAAAATGAGACTATAAATGTTTTAAATAATTCGTTATACTTCGACGAATGGTTTTATTTAACCATTTTGCCAGAAGCTATAATGGACGCAAACGCCTATTATGTTCAATTCCCGCAGCCCACGACTGATGCACTAACTCCAAACCTTCAAACAGCTTTAACACCTATAAAGATTGAACATAAAATTATCTATTCGGAACAAATTAGAGTTTTGGAAACTGATAAGCCTGGAGGAGTGTTTTGTTTTTTGCAGAAAGAAAAAAGAAATGAGAAAGAGGTCACATATACCTATTTAGTAGATAAAAATGAATGGGTGCGAGTTTGGGAACAGGACAACAGATTCCAAGTTGAATTATGGTATGTTCACAATTTAGGATTTATACCGGCTAAAATTTTACCCGGAAAAGCAGCAAAAACAAAAAGCAAAGTTCAATATCAAGAGACTTTGCTAAAATCAATGTACAACATCTTAGACGAATTTTCAACTCAATTTGATGATGATAAAGTAATGAGGGCGAAGGGCGCACACCAAATTTTAGTCATGCCAGAGGTTGCATGTAATGGCTGTGGAGGGCAAAAATATGTAACAATTAACAACGAAAAAAGTATTTGCAAAAGTTGTGATGGTTCGGGAAAAATGCGAAATCCAGGGCCAGCGGACACGTTTGTAATTCCTAAAGATACAAGCGGCTTACAAAGCGGGAACACCGTTGTACCAATGTTCGTGGGGCCAGATATTGGAACATTGGATCATTCATGGAATGTAACGTGGGATTTATGGGCAAAGGCGGCAAACACAAAAGGAATTGATGCAATAGTTAACACCA
>JAFMJX010000055.1 GCA_017853235.1 Chitinophagaceae bacterium
CTCATGAAAAAGGAGTGATATATACCGGAAGTGATGATGGCTATGTATATGTGACAAGAGATAATGGTGCAACTTGGAAAAACATAACACCTGCTGGATTAGCGGAGTGTTTAATTAATGCCATTGAAGTATCTCCATTTGATAAAGCCACTGCCTACATTGCAACTACTCGTTATAAGTTTGACGACCATACACCAGGTTTGTATAAAACGACCGATTATGGTAAAACTTGGACTAAAATAAATAATGGTATTGCAAACAATGCATTTACTAGAGTGGTTAGAGAAGATAATAAAGTAAAAGATTTATTATTTGCAGGAACTGAATTAGGTATTTATATATCATGGAATGGTGGAAAAAATTGGTCGCCTATGCAATTAAATTTACCAATCACTCCAATTACCGATTTGAGAATTCATCAAGATAATTTAATTGCTTCCACATCCGGAAGATCATATTGGATATTAGATGATTTAGATGTATTACGTCAATATGGAAAAGCCAACAATAAATTCACGATATACCAACCTACACCAGCATATATTGTCACTGGGTATAGTGAATTAGATCAAACCAATGCCGATTTTAAAGGCGCAAAATTATTTGATGGCGTTAATCCTTCAACAGGAGTGGTATTGTATTATCAATTACCAGAATTAAAAGAAGGTGAGTTAGTGACCATGGAAATTAAAAATGAAGCAGGTGAATTGGTGCGCAAATTTAGTTCTAAAGCAGACCCAAGTTATAAAGGGGGTTATGATGGTGCACCACCAAGAGATCCATTGTTATCAAGTAAAAAAGGAATCAATCGATTTGTATGGAATATGCGTTACCCAACGGTACCGGGCGTTCCAGGCGTTTATATTGAAAGTAGTTACAGAGGTCACAAAGCAATCCCTGGAAAATATTCTGTGACAATTACGGCGGGTAATCAGCAAGCAAGCACTACTGCAACAATTTTAGCAAATCCATTATACAATAACACTGATGCAGATTATAAAGAATTTAATGAAGTGATGCTACAAATGGAAAAAGAAGTGACTGTGATGCATAGCATGATTAACAGTTTACATGCGAGTAAGCAACAACTAGAAAATATGTTGAAAAACTTACCTAACGATGCTAAGTTTGCCGCTGTAAAATCAGAAGGAGAAGCTTTGGTTAAAAAACTAACAGCATGGGATGAAGATATGGTTCAACGTAAGTCAACTGCATATGATGATGTTGAAAATTTTCCCAATAAATTTACAGCGAATTATATGTTTTTAATGAATCAAACCGAAAGTGAAATTGCAAGAGTCAATCAACCCAATCTTGATTTACTAAAAGAATACACCGCAGAATGGGAAAAGTTAAAAGCACGAGGAGTTGCTTTACGAGATGTAAACATTCCAGCACTCAATAAAATGTTATGGGAAGCAGGAATTGGTGCAGTTCAATAAAGAATATAAAATAAAGAACAAAAGTTAGTTTATACGCCCCCACTTTATGTAAATAAGGTGGGGGTTTTCTTTTATATCTCATATTATAATAAGTAAATTTGTACTTTATAAGCGTGCATGCTCCCAATAGGAATGAAAGGAAAATTAAAACAATTATCACAACAACTCAAAGGCGATCTTTTTTTTGATAAAACGATGCGCACTTTATATGCGACAGACGCCTCTGCATACAGAGAAATGCCTCTCGCTGTTGCCATTCCTAAAAATAAAGATGATATTCGTCGTTTAATTGATTTTGCACAAAACGAAAAAACAAGTTTAATTCCAAGAACCGCGGGAACTTCCTTAGCTGGACAAGTAGTAGGAAATGGAATTGTAGTGGATGTGTCAAAACATTTTACGCAAATTATAGAGGTGAATGAAAAAGAATCTTGGGTAAGAGTTCAACCAGGAGTGATTCGAGATGAGTTAAACCTTTATTTAAAACCCTATGGATTATATTTTGGACCTGAAACTTCAACAGCAAATAGAGCAATGATTGGAGGAATGGTGGGAAATAATTCCTGTGGTTCTAATTCGGTAATATATCGCAGCACTCGAGAACATCTCATGGAAGTCACTGCTTTTTTAAGTGATGGTAGTGAAGTGGTATTTAAAAGTTTGAGCTTGGATGAATTTCATGAAAAATGCGAATTACCTACACTTGAAGGAAAAATTTATCACACAACACGCAGCTTGTTGAGTCATTATGATCATCAAGTTGAGATTAAAAAAGAATTTCCAAAAAAATCGGTAGAACGCAGGAATACAGGATATGCAATAGATTTATTGGTAGATATGGCACCTTTTACTGCAGGGGGACCCGATTTTAATTTTTGCACTCTCATAGCGGGTTCCGAAGGTACACTAGCATTTATCACAGAAATTAAACTACATGTAAATCCATTACCTCCTAAAGAAATTGGATTGTTATGCGTGCATTTTAATACGATTGACGAATCTTTAAGAGCCAATTTAATTGGATTAAAATATCATCCAAGTGCAAGCGAATTAATTGACCATTATATTTTGGAATGTACTAAGGATAATATAGAACAAAGTAAAAATAGATTTTTTGTACAAGGGGATCCTGGAGCTATACTAGTTATAGAATTTACTAAAAATACGCGTGAAGAAATTACTGCGATTACCAATCAAGTAGAAGCTGATATGCGTGCCGCGGGTTTGGGATATCACTTCCCAGTATTGTTTGGAGCAGATACTAAAAAAATATGGACTTTGCGCAAAGCGGGTTTAGGGTTATTAGGAAATTTACCTGGTGATGAGAAAGCAGTGCCTGTAATTGAAGATACAGCAGTAGATGTAGTAGACCTTCCTAATTATATCAAGGATTTTAATGACATACTTACAAAACATAATTTACATGCGGTGCATTATGCACATGCAGGTTCGGGCGAAATACATTTAAGGCCAATTATTAATTTGAAAACAGCCGAAGGAAATGCATTATTCAAAACCATTGCACAGGAAGTAGCCACGTTGGTCAAAAAATACAACGGGTCATTGAGTGGAGAGCATGGAGATGGGAGATTACGAGGTGAATTTATTGAACAAATGGTTGGAAAGAAAAATTATGAATTATTAAAACAAGTAAAATATAGTTGGGATTCAAATCATATTTTTAATCCTAATAAAATAGTGGATACGCCTCCTATGAATACCATGTTAAGGTATGAAGCAGGTCAATTCACACCACAATTTAAAACCATCTTCCGTTTTCATCAACAAGATATTTTACAACATGCAGAACAATGTAATGGATCTGGAGATTGTCGTAAAACACATTTGTCAGGCGGAACAATGTGTCCTTCGTTTATGGCCACCAAAGATGAAAAGGACAGCACAAGAGCAAGAGCGAATATATTAAGAGAGTTTTTAACACACTCTGATAAAATGAATCGCTTTGATCATCAAGAAATTTACGATGTGATGGATTTATGTTTAAGTTGTAAAGCTTGTAAGTCCGAATGTCCTTCTAATGTAGATATGGCAAAATTGAAAGCAGAATTTTTGCAGCAATATTATGATGCCAATGGAATTCCTTTTAGATCTCAATTAATTGCCAATTTCACTAAGAGTGCACAACTAGCCTCCATAATGCCACGCTTATATAATTTTTTAGTAAGCAATACTTTTACAAGTACTATTATAAAAAAAGTTTCTGGTTTTTCACCAAAACGTTCTTTGCCAAAGATAGCTAGCACCACATTACATCGCTGGTATCAACAAAGACAAATCAATCAAAATGATGCTAGGGTAAAAAATAAAAAAGTATACTTGTTTTGCGATGAGTTTACTAATTATAATGATGCTGAAATTGGGAAAAAAGCAGTGTTACTGTTAGAAAAATTAGGGTATGAAGTGGTCATACCCAATCATATTGAAAGTGGGCGAGCTTGGATGTCAAAAGGTTTAATACGAAAAGCACAAAAAATTGCTAATCAAAATATTGAACTATTAAATAAAATTATTAGCAAAGAATATCCACTAATTGGTATCGAGCCCTCTGCCATACTCACTTTCAGAGATGAGTATCCTGATTTAGCTTGGGATAAAAATATAGCAGCAGCCAATTCATTAGCAAAAAATACGTTTACTATTGATGAATTTATAGCGGGCGAAATAGAGAAAGGAAATATTTCCAAGGACCTTTTTACGAAGGAATCAAAACATATCCAATTACATGGACATTGTCAACAAAAATCAATCTCTTCGGTAGCACCTTCTGTTGCATTAATGTCATTCCCCGAAAATTACACCGTAGAAGTGATTCCTTCAGGCTGTTGTGGAATGGCTGGATCATTTGGATATGAAAAAGAACATTATGATTTATCCATGCAAATTGGTGAGCTAGTATTACTTCCTGCAGTAAGATCCAAGCATCCCGATACTATTATTGCTGCCCCAGGCACCAGCTGCCGTCATCAAATAAAAGATGGTGCACAAACTAAGGCCTTACACCCCATTGAAATACTTTTTGAAGCCCTAGTGTAGAGTACTCCCATTTCTAATATTTTATATAAACTCTTTTGTTTTTCATAACTTTAAAAACAAAACGATTCGCTATGAAAAAAAGTGGTTTACTTCTTTTACTTTTTATATATAGTTGCCAAGTGATGCAAGCTCAGGCCATTAGTAAAGATGAAAGAATGCAATGGTGGAGAGAAGCAAAATTTGGGTTGTTCATACATTGGGGTGTATATGCACAATATGAAGGCACTTATAATGGGCATGAACAAGCAAAAGGAGGGGCCGAATGGATTATGAATCGAAGTAAGATCCCTTATAATGAATATCAAGCTATAGCTAAACAGTTTAATCCAACAAAATTCAATGCCGAAGAATGGGTTAAATATGCCAAGGAAGCTGGTATGAAATATATTGTGATCACAGCAAAGCATCACGATGGATTTGCAATGTTTAAATCAAACGCAAGTAAATGGAATATCGTAGATGCTACGCCATTTGGAAGGGACGTTCTAAAAGAATTGTCAGCTGCTTGCAAAAAATACAAAATGAAACTTGGGTTTTATTATTCACAAGCGCAAGATTGGAATAATCCGGGAGGAGCAGCATCTCGCAAATTAATGAGCGAAGGATGGCCTAATCCCGATTCCACTATAATAGATAATTACACCAAATTACATAATGGTCATTGGGATCCAATGCAAGAAACAAAATCCTTTGATCAATACATTAATGAAGTAGCAGTTCCACAAGTAAAAGAAATTTTAACAAATTACGGAGAGGTATCTGTATTGTGGTGGGATACTCCAACAAATATGACAGATGATGCTGCAAATAAATTAAATAGTTTATTAAAATTACAACCAAAAATTATCACCAATGATCGTTTAAAGAAACCCAATTTCCCGGGTGATACCAGAACACCAGAACAAAAAATTCCTGGTATTCAGGAATTAGATAATAACGATTGGGAAACTTGTATGACCATGAATGGAACTTGGGGATTTAGGGCTTCTGATAATAATTGGAAATCTTCCCAAACCTTAATTCAAAATTTATGCGACATCGCTTCCAAAGGAGGCAATTACCTCTTAAATGTAGGACCTAAATCGGATGGTACTTTCCCTATTCAAAGTATTGATCGACTTAAAGAAATAGGTCAATGGATGCAAAAAAATAATGAAGCCATATATGAAACTAAACCAAGTCCAATAGGTAGTTTTGATTGGGGAAGATGTACTACTCGTATGACAAAGAATGGTTTGGCACTTTATTTAATGGTCTTTCATTGGCCAAGCAACGGTGAGTTATCAATTCCAATCATTAAAAATGAAATTGAAAAAATGAGTATTTTAGAGACAGGAGAAAAATGCACTTTCACTAAAGAATTAAACAGATTGGGAGACAGATTAAACATTACTATTCCCAATATAGCCCCTAACGATAAGGTATCAGTGATAAAAATTTCATTAAAAGGAGAACGAATCATTTTATAAAAACAGCTTATGAAAAATAAATACGGAATCATTTTACTTTTTTGTCTTTTTCAAATACATCTTAGTAAAGCACAAACAATTGCCACTCCTATTACAAGTCACCAAATAGATTCGGTGACCGAATTAGTATTAAAAACTTTTAATGTACCTGGCATTGCAGTAGCGGTGGTTAAAGATGGAAAATTAATTCACGCTAAAGGGTATGGAGTTGCCAATTTAAGGACAGGTCAAAAAGTAAATGAGCATACTCAATTTGGAGTTGCTTCCAATTCAAAAGCCTTTACTACAGCAGCATTGGGCATGTTGGTAGATGAAGGTAAATTAAAATGGGACGACAAGGTCACCGATTTTATTCCAGATTTTAAAATGTATAACCCTTATGTGACGGAGGATTTTACCATACGTGATTTATTAACTCACAGAAGTGGATTAGGACTAGGCGCAGGCGATTTAATGATGTTTCCTGATGGAAGTAATTTTACTAAAGCAGATATCATACATAATTTAAGATACCTAAAACAAGTTTCTAGTTTTAGAAGTAAATATGATTATGACAATAATTTATACATTGTAGCTGGAGAAGTCATTGCGAAAGCTTCAGGAATGTCATGGGAAGACTTTGTAGAACAAAAAATTATGAAGCCATTGGGTATGACCGAAACCGCAGCTTCAATTTATCGATTAAAAGATAAATCCAACACCATAAGACCTCATGCACCAGTGAATGGAAAAGTAGAAACTATTGATATTGATTGGAGTGAAACCGCTAATGCTGCGGGTGGTATTTGGAGTAATGTGACCGATATGAGCAAATGGATTACAATGCAAATGAATCATGGTAAATATGGAGATAAATTACAATACCAATTATTCAGTGAGGAAGTACATGAGGAGATGTGGTCACCACAAACTATTCAACCAGTAAAAACCACAGCACCTTATAATACCCATTTTGCTACCTATGGATTAGGTTGGGGATTAAGTGACGTTAAAGGTTATAAGCAAGTAACACATACTGGAGGACTAGCAGGCATAGTGACTCAAGTCATGCTTTTTCCAGAAATTAATTTAGGCATCATTGTGTTTACGAATCAGCAAGTTGGTGCAGCATTTAGTGCTATAAGCAGCACCATAAAAGATAGTTATATTGGGGTTAAAGGATATGATTGGGTTAAAATTTTGCATGATCGAGTAGCAGCCGGAGAAGCCAATGCGCAAAAAATCATGGCAGAGGTAAATAAGGGTATTGAAGAAAAAATAAAATCAAATGCAGGTCAATTTTCAATTGCACCCTATGTTGGAATATATAAAGATCCATGGTTTGGAGAGATTGAAATAAACATTAAAAACGGAAAACCTTGGTTGGCATCCAAAAGGTCACCAAGGTTAAATGGAGAATTATTTCCATTTAAAGGAAATACACTTATTGTTAGATGGACAGACAGAAGTATGGACGCAGACGCTTATGTTATATTTAGTACCGATATGGAAGGAAAACCATCTGGAATAAAAATGAACGCCATATCTCCTTTAACCGACTTTAGTTTTGATTTTCAAGATTTAGATTTTAAAAGAATCAAATAAAAAATAGAGTATCTTGTTCACTTAATAATAAATTAAAAAAATGAAAGAGCAAAATTTTAAAAATCATCAACGATTTGTTACAGGATATCATAGAGTAACATTAATAGCTATCTTATTATTTTTAATAAGCGCTATTAATTATATTATTAAGTGTACGCCAGAAAATAAATACTTAGCTTCTATGCTTTGCTTACTTGCTGTCATTTTAGTATTAATGTCATGGTATTTAAGAAGCTTTGCTTTGAAGGCACAGGATAGAGCAATTCGTGCAGAAGAAAACTTAAGACACTTTGTTTTAACAGGTAAATTATTGCCTTCTCAACTTAGAATGTCACAAATTATTGCACTCAGATTTGCCCCTGATGCTGAATTTATAAATTTAGCCGAAAAAGCAGTGAAAGAAAATTTATCTAATAAAGAAATTAAGCTTTCCATTCAAAACTGGAAAGCAGATTGGAATAGAGTATAAATTGATCATGTATTCAAAACAATAAAAATAAACTAACTTTGTAGTCTAAAAACTGTATTATGAGTCAAAATATCATTATATCACTTTGGGTTTTATCCTCAGTGTATTGTTTATTCAAATTATTTAAGCGCTCCAAAGCGGTTAGCTTTGATGGTGTAACTGGTTATAGCCCGGGCTTAGAGGCCATTATGGTAGTCATGTTAGGTCCATTATTAGCGGTAATTGACATCTCATTAACTTGGATTAGAATTTACAAGGAAGCAGAAGAAGCAAGACGCAGAAGTAAATCCTAAATAAAAGGTATAAATAATATAAAAAAGCTCCGACAACATCGGAGCTTTTTTATTGCAGCATTTATTTAACCAAACTGCCGTATACTATATTTTCAAATTTTCCACCATATGTCCAATGTGAATTGGGTGTCTGTTGAGTCATGATTAAACAAATCATATTTTCTTTAGGGTCAGCCCAATAACTGGTTCCATAAAAACCTCCCCAAGAAAATGAACCTTGATTTCGTGGTTTTAATCTTGCTGACTTTTCACTGATAATTTGAAAACCTAAACCAAAATCATCTTCCCCATTATATTTAAAATCTAATTGAGGACTTACCATTAATTGAGCAGTACGAGGTGAAATAATTTGTTTTCCATTGTATTTTCCTCCATTTAAAATCATTTGTAAAAAAATTGCATAATCAAATGCGGTTGAAGAAAGGCCTGCTCCACCCGAAAAATAAGACTTTTTCATTAATGGGTAGCTTGGATCTATATTACGATAGGTAGGTGCCCATTCGATAATTTTATTTTGATCGTCCTCGGTATATACGGTAGGTAATCTGTTCGCTTTTTCAGCAGGTACATTAAAATAGGTATCTTTCATCCCCATTGGAGTAAAAATATTTTTTTGGCAATAAGCATCTAAACTAAGACCTGAAACCATTTCAACTATACAACCTAATAAATCGGTATTTAAACCATAAGTAAATCTTTCACCCGGCTGGTGCACTAACGGAAGGGTACCTAATAATTTCATTTTTTCTAATAAGGTTCCATTAGATTTTCCTAATCCCGAAGGAAGACCGGCTTTAGCATATATTGCCACCATTTTTTCAGATCCAATCAAAGAATAATCCAATCCAGAGGTATGTGTCAATAAATCACGTATGGTAATATTTCTTTTAGCAGGCACAGTAGTATAAGTAGTATCGTTAGCATGATACTCTTTCAAAACCGTCTGATTATTAAATGTGGAGATGAAATCGGATACAGGTTGGTCTAAATTAATTTTACCTTGATCAAATAATTGTAAAATGGCCAAACTTGTAATAGCCTTAGTTTGACTCATAATTCTGTAAATCGCATTCGCTTCCATTGGCTTTTTGGTTGCACGATCAGCATATCCAAAACCTTTGTAATATACTACTTGATTGTCTTTCACAATAATAGCAGATACTCCTACCAACCAATTGTTTTTAACATACTCATTGAGCATCGTATCAATTTGTGCCAATTTATTATAATCAAAATGTGTTGATTTTTTTATATCTGGCAAAAGTACCTGGGCAAAAATAGAACTTTGAATAGCGGTCAATGAGGCTATTAGTACAATATATTTTTTCATAAGGCAATTATAATTATGTACTAAATATACAAAATAGGTACTCAAATTTTTTTTATTTAGTTACATTTTGTAAATTGTTAATAGAAAAACAAAAATTGCTTTCCTTATGAAAACTACCAAAATTATTTATTGG
>JAFMJX010000056.1 GCA_017853235.1 Chitinophagaceae bacterium
CACCACCTTCTTCACCTAATTTAGAGAAAGAACGAATCATACCTAATACCGTACCAAACAAACCTAATAAGGTAGCTACAGATGCGATAGTAGACAAGAACACTAAATTCTTTTCTAACATTGGTAATTCTAATGCAGTTGCTTCTTCAATTTCTTTTTGAATGTTTAATACTTTTTGATCCGTATCTAATTCGGTATTCGTAATCATTTCCTTGTACTTAGTTAAACCAGATTTCATTACATTACCTACAGATCCTTTTTGTTTATCACATTCAGCAAGTGCTTTATCCACTTCTTTGTTAGCTAAGTGAAATTGTACTTTACGAATGAATTCTGTAATGTTACCATTACCAGCTGCTTTTTTAATAGTCAATAATCTTTCAATCACGAAAGTTAAAACGATCAATAAGCTACCAATCAAAATTGGTACTACGATTCCACCCTCATACATTTTGGTAAATGTTCCTTTAGGTCCTTTGTGTGAAGGCCAGAAACCACCACTCGGATCAGGATTAGTAAAATTACTTGCGTTACCTAGCACAAAGCGCCAAATAACATAGCCTGCTACGATACAAGCGATTGGTGCTAAAGTTGCAATCAAATTTCCGCCTTGTTGCGGCTGTGCAGCTTTCTTAGAAGCAGCTGTTGCAGTTGGTTTAGTCTCAGCCATGATTCAATTGATTTTTGGTTTTAAATTAAAATATTTTTTAAATGTATTTAATCCTCTTGACTATTGATACAGATTTCACAAAATCTTTCCTCACTAGTTTCTAAGGGGTTACAAAATAAGTAATTTATTGATTGAAACAAATTTCAAGGTATTTTTTTATCATAAATTTTATACAAACTAACTAGTGTTGGGAGAAGACTTGTATATTTATATTTCTATTTTATCATTAAATAAAGTGTAATATGAAAAAAATCATAGTGGCAGTCAGCTTTTTAGCGATTCTGCAAACTACTGTTTCGGCGCAAAGACCTGGGGGTCCTAGACCCGATCAAATGCCAATGCAAAGGCCAGATACCAGTGCTCAAAATGGAGCTAAAAAAGACGCTCCTGTGGTGAAAACTGGACCCAAAGCATTTAGTGAATTTATAACCAAAAAAACAGTGAGTCAAAAAGGCGTGTTTAGCGTTCATTTTCAAGACGATAAATATTACTTTGAAATTCCAGACAATTTATTGGGTCGTGAGTTGTTGGCTGTTACTCGTTTTGTAAAAGTACCAGGTGGTGCCAGAAAATACGGCGGGGAAGAAGTCAATGAGCAATCCATATCCTTTGAAAAAGGCCCTAATCAGCGCATTTTCATGAGAGTGGTTACTTTAATAAGTGCAGCAGACTCTTCTCAAGTGATTTCTAGAGCAGTCAAAAATTCTTACCTAGACCCCATTGTAGCTGCATTTGACGTAAAAGCCTACGGAAAAGATTCCAATAGTTCCATCATTGATGTGACAGACTTTTTTAAAGGTGACAACCAAGCAGTAAGCTTAACCAGTGGAGATAAGCGCAATTTTGGTGTCACCGCATTAGCATCTGATAGATCCTATATTGAAAGCATCAAAAGTTACCCTATCAATATGGAAATCAGAACTGTAAAAACCTATTCAGCAAGTGCTGGCAGCCCAATGGGCGGTCAATTGGGCGGTGGTGGAAGTTCTGTTCCAGCTGCAAATAATGCAGGAGCCATTACTTTTGAATTAAATACATCGGTATTATTATTACCTAAAACTCCCATGAATCGTCGTTTATTTGATCCACGTGTAGGATACTTTGCAGATAATTTTGTAGAATATTCTGACGATCAACATAAAGTAGAAAATCAAACTTTTGCGGTTCGTTACAGATTAGAGCCAAAGCCGCAAGATATGGAGAGATATAAAAAAGGAGAATTAGTAGAGCCAAAAAAACAAATCGTTTATTATATTGATCCAGCAACTCCTAAAAAATGGGTACCTTATTTAATTGCAGGTGTCAATGACTGGAATGCTGCATTTGAAAAAGCAGGTTGGAAAAATGCCATTGTTGGTAAAGAGTGGCCAAACGATAGTACTATGAGTTTAGAAGATGCTCGATTTAGCGTGATACGTTATTTTGCATCAGATATTGAAAATGCTTATGGACCTCAAGTTCATGATCCAAGAAGTGGTGAAATTTTAGAAAGCCATATTGGTTGGTATCATAATGTAATGAGCTTAGTACACGATTGGTATATGATTCAAACTGCAGCAGTAGATTCTACAGCTCGCAAAATGAAATTTGATGATGATTTAATGGGTAACTTAATTCGTTTTGTATCTTCTCATGAAGTGGGTCATACTTTAGGATTAAGACATAATATGGGAAGTAGTAGCAAAACTCCAGTGGAGAAATTAAGAGATAAAACATGGGTAGAAGCCAATGGTCATACTGCTTCTATCATGGACTATGCTCGTTTCAACTATGTAGCACAACCTGAAGATCATATTAATCAATCTGGATTATTTCCAAGAATTGGTGATTATGACAAATGGGCTATTAAATGGGGTTACACCTATACCGGTATTAGTGATGTCAATGAAGATAAAAAAGTAAACAACAAATGGATTGTAGATGCTTTGAAAAATAATCCAAGAGTTTGGTTTGGAGGTGAAGGTCGCAATGATGATCCTCGTGCTCAAACTGAAGACTTAAGTGATAACGCTGTGGTAGCTAGCGAATACGGAATCAAAAATTTGAAACGTATTTTAGTGAAATTACCAGAGTGGACTAAAGAAGAAGCAGATAGATATGAAAACTTAAGTGAAGTATACATGCAATTGGCTGGTCAATTCAACAGATATATGGGTCATGTTAGCAAAAACATTGGCGGTATCTATGAAACATTTAAAAGTGTTGAAGAACCAGGTGATGTCTATACACCCACTCCAGTAGCCATGCAAAAAAGTGCAATGAACTTTTTACAAACTCAATTATTTGCAACGCCTACTTGGTTGTTAGATAAGAATATTTTGAATAAAATTTCAAACCCTAATGCCAACGAACGTGTACAAGGAATTCAAACAAGTACTTTAAAAAGTTTATTAGACAAAGGGCGCTTATTAAGATTAAGTACCAGCAGCAATCGTTTTGGAGGAACTACTTATTCTTTACATGATATGATGGAAGATTTAAGAAAAGGTTTATTTAGTGAATTAGCATCACAAAAAGCAACCGATATTTATCGTAGAAACTTACAAAAAACATATGTAAGTCAACTGGATGATTTATTAAATCCAGCTCCAGCCTCCTCTGCTGCAAGCGCATTGCCTGCAGGTGCATTTAGAATAGGGGCGCCAGTAGATGTTGAAAATTCAGATATTTTATCTGAAGTAAAATCACAATTGAAAAAATTAGCTGCTGAATTAAAAACGGCAAATAGTAATGATGGAGCCACTCAAAATCACTACGCTGATTTACAAGATAGAATTAAGAAAGCATTAGATCCTAAATAATGCTTCCTTAAAAATTCGTTCCGATGATTCGGAACGAATTTTACAAAAAACCCCGCTCCGATTCATCGGAGCGGGGTTTTTTAATGTTTGTACTTCACCTATTAAGTAGAAAAGTTTTATGAAATAAATACTTACAAAAGTATTTCGAGGACTTCTTATTTTATTCGTATCTCAATGCATTTATAGGATTTAAGGATGCGGCTTTCATGGCAGGATAAATACCAGCAGCGAGGCCTACTACAGAACATATAACAATTCCTATGACCACCCACATCCATGGAATAACAAATCCTGTATGCAATACCAAACTAAAAATATTACCTACTAAAACTCCTAAAATAATACCAAACACAGCACCTAAAACGCTGATTAAAATACTTTCAAATAAAAATTGTCTGCGCACATCCTTTTTCCTTCCGCCAATGGCTTTAATTAATCCAACTTCTCTTGTGCGTTCATTCACTGCAACCAACATGATGTTCATTAAGCCTATTGCAGCCCCAATTAAAGTAATCATACCAATAGCACCAGCAGCGCCACTTATACCCGCTAAAAACCCAATAAACATATCGGCAAATTTATCACTCTTGTCTACCACAAAATTGTCTGCTTCACTTGGAATGAGTCTGCGCGCTTTTCTCATTTGCTCAATAGATTCCCCAATAGCTGGATCTAATTCAGCAACATTATTCACCATTACTCCAATATTATAGGAAGCATTATTTTGATACTGTCTTAAATTATTAATAGAAGTTAAAATCATATCATCTTGGCGCATCATCGCACTGGACCCTTTTGATTTTAATAAACCAATCACACGATAAGGTTTTCCACCAACTAAGATGACTTTGTCTACGCTTTTTTCGGGACTGTTTGGAAACAATTTAGCTGCAACATTACTACCTATTAAACACACATTGCGACCACTTTGCAAATCCACATTATTCAAATTACGCCCTGCATCAATTTGATATCCATTCACTGCTAAATAATTTTCATCTCCACCCCACATGGTTATTTGAGGGTTGGTTTTTTTATTTTGATAGTGTAATTCATTGTTTCCATTACCTCTTCGATAAATACTTACTTGCGCTCTATTAAAGCCATAATGTTCCTTAAAATAAGTGGATTCTTCCAATCGTATTACCTTATCTAAATTTGACTTTTTTTCCTTCTGCCCTTTTTTCACTTTAGTAATGTCATCGTTTCTTGGACCACCCATACGGGCATTTAATTCCTTATAACGAATACTAAATGCATTCGCCCCCATAAAGGAAAAATTTTCCTTTAAACTTTGATTCATCGCCGAAATAGCTGTGATAATTCCAATAAGAGCCATAATACCAAAAGCAATGATTGCCACGGTGATGCCTGTTCTTAATTTGTTGCTTTTAACAGTGCGCCAAGCTAATGAAAAAGAATCCTGAAGGGTCATACAATTATTTTATGCTGAAACCTAAAGGTAATACAGAATCCATGATCTCCCTTGCTCGCCTTGGACTATTTGAAGAACGGCTAAAAGTAGAGATAATTGAGCAATAGATTAGGAAATACGCCAAGGATAAGCAGCAAAATGGCAAGAAACAATAATTTATACTGATAGGTATTTTTTACTTCCCCTAAAGCCGGATCTCCCGACAAAAAATACATTGCTTGGATAATTTTAAAATAATAGTACACACTAATTGCTGCAAATACCAATGCAACAATGACTAACCATAATCCTGCGCCAGCAACTAAGATGGCATTGATCATATAATATTTAGCAAAGAAGCCGCCTGTTAAAGGAATGCCAGCTAATGAAAATAAAAAGATGCTTGTCACAAAAGCAAGTAATGGATTTGTTTTTGCTAAACCATTAAATCCTTCAATACTGTTGTCTTTCATTTTAATAAGCACGGCAAACATGCCTATGCTGGCTACTGAATAAACAAATGCATATAATAATATTCCTTCATTAGCAAAAGTAGAAGGTTTATATAAAGCAAATAACATGAAGCCAGCTTGTGCAATACTAGAATAAGCGAGCATTCTTTTAACACTTCTTTGAAAAACAGCAGTCACATTACCAATCAATAAAGTACAAATAATAACGAATGACAATAAAAGTGTCCAGCTGTATCCTAAAGCTTGATATTGGATTTGAAACACACTCATGAAAGCAAAAAAACCTGCAGCTTTTGCAATTGTAGCCATAAAAGAAGTGAACACAGTGGGTGCACCATCATATACATCGGGTGTCCAAAAATGAAAAGGAGCAGCAGACACTTTAAAATTCATTGCTACAAAAATTAAAATCAACCCTCCAGAGCGCATCAACATTTCATATTTAAAACCAGTTTCTGGAACAGTTAAATGAAAACTTCCTGTAGCGCCATAAATAAAAGTGATCCCTAATAATAAGATGCCTGTTGAAAAAGCACCCATTAAAAAATATTTCAACCCTGCTTCATTACTAATTAAACTTGATTTATCGGAACTGGTTAAAATATATAAAGGAATGGACAGCATTTCAATTCCAATAAATAACATTAATAAATTATCAAAACTAGTTAATACACTCGCCCCACATAAAATGAAAAAGAATAAAGCATAAAAGTCAGCAGCATGATTTCCTATTTTAGAAATTTCATCCCCATTCACCCAAACATAAAGAAAAGTAAGTGCAAATAATATCGTATTTGCATAAATGCCATAACGAGAAAAAGCAAGCATTCCTTTGGTGTCTAATTCCAACACATACCAGCCATTCAATTGGCTTACATTGGCTAGCAATAAAATGATTAAACCTATTAAGGCTATATTTTTTTGTATTTTTTCTCCTTTGAAAACCCATGAGGCAAACATCATGATTACCCCTAATAAAGCAGAAACTATAATTGCATTCATTACTAATACTTTTAATTATTTGACAAACATTTGTTGTAAAGTATCTGCAGTGATATCAAATAAAGGCTGTGGATACACCCCATTTACAAATACTATAATTACTAAAATGATTAAAACCAATTGAGCAGGTTTGTTTACTTGATTCATTTTTTGAGTCGCTTCACTCACTTCACCATAAGCCACTTTTTGAACCATGTTTAAGGTGTAAATGGCAGATAGTATCACACTCACTCCTGCAAATGCAGCTACCCAAGGATTGAATTGGAATAAGCCATTAAAGATTAAAAATTCACCCACAAAAGCATTGGTTAATGGCAATGCAATATTTGCAAAAGCAAAGACTACTAATAAAATGGCTAGTGTAGGTTGTTTTTTGGCAAGCCCACCCATTGCTAACATGGATCTGGTGCCAGTCTGTTGTTCAATAATATCTGCCACGATCCATAAACCCAATACATTTACGCCATGTGAAAAAAGTTGAATCAATACACCTTGAACACCAATGGCTTGATGTGCAAACAAAGCAGCGTTCATTAAACCAATATGTGCAATGGACGAATAGGCAATGAACCTTTTAATATCATCCTGTTTTATAGCAATAAAAGAGGCATATAATACGCCAATAACAGAAAGATCCACTACTACAACTGCAGCAGATTTTGCTGCTACTGGAAATAATGGCAAAAGCCATCTAATCACACCATATAAACCCATTTTAACCATTACAGCACTCATCACCATAGTGACTGGAGTAGGTGATTGTTCGTATGCGTCGGGTTGCCATGTATGCAAAGGAAAAATAGGCATTTTTATCGCAAACGCAATTAAAAACAATACAAATGCAGTCATCTGTT
This sequence comes from Chitinophagaceae bacterium, assembly GCA_017853235.1. Classification (GTDB taxonomy): domain Bacteria; phylum Bacteroidota; class Bacteroidia; order Chitinophagales; family Chitinophagaceae; genus Sediminibacterium. The sequence goes on from JAFMJX010000056.1 coordinate 7,215, forward strand.
GCGCAGATGTTAATGTAGCATGTGCAAAATTTTGTATTAAAAAGTTAGGCTCCGCACTATGGGTATATAAAAAAATAATACCTGCTAACATCATCAAAGAACCTAAAAAAGTATAAATGAAAAACTTAAAAGTAACCGCTATTCTTCTTTCCCCACCCCATATGGAACATAAAAAATAAACAGGGATTAGCGCTAACTCCCAAAAGAAATAAAATAGCAAAGCGTCCCCCGCTAAAAACACACCCAACAGGCCTGCTTGCGTAAATAATAAAAGAGAAATAAATTTATTTTTTTGTGCAATTTGATTCGAAGCACTTGACATTAAGATAACAGGAAAACTAATAGCAGTCAGCAATACTAAGATCTTAGCCAAACCATCTGCGTGTAATAAAAATCGACTATTTAAAGCAGGAATCCAAGCTTGATTAAAATCGGATGCTCCCTTCATTGCTATCCAAATGCTCACAGCTAAAGTAGCCGCATTCGTTACCAAAGCAATAGTATTGGCTTTCTTGGCATCTTTTATAAAAAGCAAAATTAATGCAGTGATAAAAGGAATAAGTATGATTGAAAGTAACATATTGTTTCTAATAATTTTAGTGTGTCAATTTGTAAAAAAATCGAAGTATACTGGCATCATTAAACCATAATACAAAAAGTAAAATAATACTCAATACCATAAATAATATATAGTATCCCACCTGACCACTTTGTATGAGTCTAATTTGACGAGCACCATATTGCACCAATTTACCTGAACCGTTTACAGCTCCGTCAATCACATTTTTTTCAATGGTATTTTTCAAAAATGCCGCTAAAGTGTCTAATGGCTTTATAATCACGGTTTCATATAATTCATCTACATACCATTTATTAAACAACACTTTTCCCAAGCCATTGGTAGGTACTTCATCTGTTTTTTTACGATAGATAGAGACTGCAATGATCACAGCTATCAAAGCAACAGTAACCGAAATACCCATTAACAACCATTCTGTATTATGTGACAAATTACTCGTATGCGGTGTGCCAACAATAGACGTTAAATGTGTTCCTAACCAATGATGCCCACCTAAAATTTCTGGAACGCCTATCGCACCTGCAATAGCACTTGCTATAGCCAATAATATCAATGGAATGGTCATTGCAATAGGACTCTCATGCAAATGATGTTCCTGATCTTCAGTACCTCTAAACTTTCCTAAAAAAGTGGTGGCATATAAACGGAACATATAAAAGGCAGTCATAGCAGCACCAAGGATACCTAAATAATAGTAAATGGGATTTTTTTCAAAAGCGGCTGCTAATATTTCATCTTTTGAAAAGAACCCACTAAATGGTGGAATACCAGCAATAGCAATACAACCAATCAAAAAGGTAAGATGTGTAATAGGTAATTTAGATTTTAAGCCCCCCATTTTTTGAATATCTTGTTCATGATGCATAGCGTGAATCACCGATCCCGCTCCCAAAAATAAAAGAGCTTTAAAAAAGGCATGCGTGATCACATGAAATACAGCTCCGGTATAAGCTCCCACTCCCAAACCCAAAAACATATATCCTAATTGACTTACCGTAGAATATGCAAGCACTTTCTTTATGTCATTTTGTTTAATAGCAATAGTTGCTGCTAATAACGCAGTACTAATTCCAATTATAGCAATGACATTTTGAGTATGTTCGCTATGGCTAAATAGCACATTGCTTCGTGTTATCATATAAATACCAGCTGTCACCATTGTGGCCGCATGGATGAGGGCAGAAACTGGTGTGGGACCTGCCATCGCATCAGGCAACCAAGTATACAATGGTATTTGAGCACTTTTTCCCATTGCTCCTACAAATAACAATAAAGTAATTGCAGTGATGTCTGCACTTGTTAATTTGGCTAAACTTGCTTGAGTAAATACTTCTGAATAACTTACTGTACCTAATTTAACCACCATCCAAAATATAGCTAGTAAAAAGCCTAAGTCGCCAATTCGGTTCATGACAAATGCTTTTTTTGCAGCTGCATTGTATTGACCATTACTAAACCAATATCCAATTAATAAATAAGAACACAACCCAACACCTTCCCATCCAATAAACATAACCACAAAATTATCTCCTAATACCAAAAGCAACATGGAGAAAATAAATAAATTAAGATAAGCAAAGTAACGAGCATAATGTGGTGCCGTTTCCTCCTTCATGTAGGCTGTTGAATATAAATGTATCAGAGATCCTACACCCGTTATGACTAATAAAAATAAACTGGATAATGCATCCACTTTAAAATCAAAAGGAATTTTTAAACTAGCAGTATTGATAAAATCAAAATAATGAACTGTAATAGCACCTTGTTCTTGTACATTTAAAAAAGCAAATACACTACAAATAAAAGAAGCTACTATAAAACCTGTGGCTTTATAAGCAATTATTTTTTTGCTCCAAAAATGCCGACCTAATCCGTTGAATAAAAATCCAATAAAAGGCCAAAGTATGATCAATCCTATTATTACTTTCATGCG